>NZ_JBTSRB010000021.1:0-47365 GCF_054637675.1 Metallibacterium sp. | reverse complement strand
ACGAAGGCGAGAAGTACTTGCAGGAACACTTCATGCGCGGCGACAGCGTCAGCGCCGGACACTTCGCGTGAGCCCGCCGCGCGCCGAGCGGAGCGTCACGTTGTGGTGATGTTGTTTCCCAGGAGGCGTTCGTGAATACCCGTATCGACTATCGCAAAGCTTCACCCGATGCCTACCAGGCCATGCTGGGCCTGGAAGCTGCCGTACGCCGCGCGCGGCTGGAACATGCGCTGCTTGAATTGGTGAAGATGCGCGTCTCGCAAATCAATGGCTGCGCCTACTGTCTGGACATGCACAGCAAGGATGCCCGCGCCGCTGGTGAAACCGAACAGCGCTTGTACCTGCTGCCGGCGTGGCGCGAAGCACCTTTTTATTCACAGCGCGAGCGAGCCGCCCTGGCGTGGGCCGAGGCAGTGACACAAGTTTCCATGAACGAGCCATCCGACACGCTATACGCCGATGTGCGGGCGTATTTCAATGAGAAGGAGATGGTCGATCTGACCTTGGCCATCATCGCCATCAACGGCTGGAACCGCCTGGCGATTGCATTTCGTGCGGATGTGGGAGGCTATGTCGCCCAGCCGGTCGGGTAGCACTGTCCGGCAAGACACACGCCCCCAACAGTCAAGGAAAGTTGCGATGTCGCTCGCCACCACCGTGATGGCGACCCGCGGATGTCACTCGGCAACAGTGCATCAATCTATCTAGAGCGAGAGCTTGAGAGACTGGTCGCATCAGCGGCAGAGAGCATCAAGATCGAATTGATTGCCGCTGATCGAGTTTGAATCCAGGCCGGTATGGGTGCAGTCGAGCACAGCATGCGGGCGACCCTCAATCCGAGCAGCGCATGCATTGCACGTCATAGCGTTGGATCCAGGCTTCGAGCGCGACAACGGCCTGCGCACCGGTGGTGACATGGTCCAGCGCATGCGCCGCGTCATCAGGCTTGATGCGCGCGATCCATGCATCGCCGTAGGGATCGATATTGATCAGATGCGGCTTTTCCAGCAGCGCTTCGTTGCGCGCCACGATCACCCCGGCGCAAGGGCTCGGCACGCCGCCCACCCACTTGCTGCTTTCCAGCGTGGCGACATGGCGCCCGGCATCCACGTGGACGTCCAGTTTCTTGATGCGCGCATAGTGCAGGCGGCCCGCGATGGCCTGGGCAGGATCGGTGACTCCGAGGGTGAGGGTGCCATCGTGTTCAGGACGCACCCAGACATAGTCGAGGTCGTAAAACAGGTTCGCAGGTATTTCGCAGCCATGAAATTCGTTCATATCGATTGCTCCGCACTACAACACATCGCCCACGATGGTGCGCGTCGATATCCGACGTCCATCAGCTTGCGCACCGATCTGTGGCGACCTATTGCAAGCTCAGCAGAAGTTCGCTCGCAGCGCGGCCTTGATCCGGCATGATTGCGGCGAGATGGGGATAAAGCTCGGATTCTTCCTTGCTGTCATGTTGCTTGAGCAGGGCGCGTACCGTTCTCAGCAATGCAGCGAATTCTTCATCGTCGTGCGCAGCGATGGCTTCAGCCATCTCCTGGATGAACACGCGCAGATCCTGGTGCCCCTTGCGCAATATCGCGGTCAGCGCAGGCTCGGCATTGCCCGGTTGCGTCTCAAAAGCCGGAAACAGCAGCGTCTCTTCCACCACCATGTGGCCGTCCACGAGGCCATGGCGGAATCGTTGCAATAGATCCGCGGCTTCACGCCAGTGACCCTCGTGCACCGCCTTGGCACCAGTCTCCAGCAGCACGTCCAGGCGCTCATGATCATGGCGCATGATCTGTTCTATGCTTTCCACGGAATACTCCTTGGCTGGTCGGGTGGGTGAAAGGTTGGGTGGCGGCGCGAGCAGTCGGGCCAGCAGTGGTGCGGATGAGCTTGACCGTCGCGCGGGAGCGGTGAACGTGAAAGTACAACTTCTGGTATCCAAGTGGTGTCCTACTTGCCCGCAAGCGGAAAAGATCTGGACCGAAGCCGCACAGCGGGTGCCCATGGAGTTCGAAATCCTGGATGTCGCGGAACGCAAAGGCCGTGAAGTGGCGAGCCGACTGCGCATCAGGACCGTCCCCGCGGTGGTCATCGATGACGTCCTCAAGATGGTAGGCGCACAACCGCTTGCGGATGTACTGAAAGTGCTGGGCGTCTGAGGTCCGCATGCGTTGGCGCGCGCAGCCTTTGCAGCGCGAGCTGCCGGCAAGGCGGGGCAGAGGCATGCGTTGCATCAGCGGGTGGCCCGCTCCTCGCGCACGATGGCCGCGACGAAGGCCGGATCGGCGCGACCGTTGGCCGGATCGGTCGCGATGATGCGTCCCGCGCGATCCAGCAGCGCGACGACCACGTTGTGCTGGAAGCCGCCGCCCGGCAACGGGCGCCAGCTCACGCCCAGTACGCCGCCGAGCATGCCGATGTCACCGCTGAGCGCACGACTGAGCTGAAACTCCGGCGCGCTGACGTGGTGTTCTGCAGCGGTTTTCTTGAGTGCCGCGAGATCATCATGCGCCGGATCGAACGTGACCAGCAGCACCGGGATCGGCTGGCCGCCTGCTTTCACGACCTGATCTTCGACCCGCTTCAGGGTCTCGATTTCCACAGGGCAAGCCATCTGGCACGAGGCATAGAACATACCCAGCAGACGCGGCTTGCCGGCGAGACTGGCGAAGGTGAAGGTGCGCCCGTCCTGGTTCATCAGCGTCAGCGGTGGAATGCGATAAACCGAGGTCGCCGGCAATGACGCTGGCGCGGATGCCGCAGCGGTAACCAGGGTGCAGGTGCCAAGCAAAGCACCACACAGTAGGACGAACATGTTTCTCATGGGGTATCTCCAGGTTTGCGAACACAGCGAAAACCCACGAACGGCGACGAGTCCGCGGGAGCGAGCATGGACAGCGCGGCCACGCGTTCGGCCAGCGCGTAGTCGGATGGATCGCGGAATGCCAGCGCGGCGCCACCGCACAAGCGCAGGACCGAACCGGAGCCGGCACTGCCAACATCGCCGTTGACTTCGGGAAACATGGCGCCATAGTCGCTCACCCATTCCCACATCAGCCGGTTGAGATCGCGCAGGCCGTAAACGTTGGCCGGGCGCTGGCCGATCAAGCCGGGGCGTTGTCCCGTCGCGCGCATGAGCGCGGCCAGGATGGCGTTGCGGCGGGTCATGTTCGCGCGCGCGTCACGACTGCTGCTGCTGGCTGCGGCGGCATATTCCCACTGATACCAACTGGGCAGTTCGGCATGCAGGCTGTCGCAGTAGGCGCGCGCGGCGAACCAGCTCACGCCGGTGACCGGGTGACGCGCGGCTTGCGCATCACCCGGGTCGGCGGGCGTCAGCCAGCCGGCGAGGTAGTTGGGTCCGGCAAACAGCGGTGCAATGTGGCCGCGCTGCCACTCGGGGTGTTGGCGCACGAAGGCGGCGAACTGTGCCTCGGTAACGGGCTCGTCCATCATCGCGAAGGGTGCGATCCGTACGGTCACTGCCTGCGTACCATCGAGCAGGCTGCTGACCAACGGGCCGCCGGGCACGATCACGAAGCGCGGAGCCGCGGCATTCGCCGGCGCAGGCCGCGGCAGCAGCGCAGCCAGCAACATCAGCAATCCTGTGAGCGTGCGCAACATGATCGCCGGCTCGGCGTGCGCACGGGGTGGCCGCGCGCAGTGGCCATGCGCTCAGTGTGTGCTCGATGCCGCAGCCGGCATGGCGCCAGCGGGTGGAAACGGCCTGTTCCACAGCGCGCGGTAGAGCGTCGGTTGCTCGGGTCCGGAGACCACCAGTTGGCCCAGCGCGCCCTTGTTGAACATGCGCACGGCGGCGTGGTCGACCAGCATGAACGTGCCGGGCACGACCAGCCTGGTGTCGGCGATCACCGCGCCACCGGGCGGTACCGAGATGGTCTGCACATTGTGGTCTTCGTTGGAGCCGCCCCACGGCCACACGGTGTTCCAGATGCCGCCGATCATGTGGAAGCTGGAGGTGAGATTGGGTCCGCCGTTGGCGAAGAAGAAACGCACGGTCTGGCCTTCCTCGGCATGCAGGGCGTGGTCGCCGGTGAGCGAACCGACGGCGCCGTTGAACACCACGTAGGTGGGCTGCTCGTCCAGCAACTTGGTCATGTCCAGCGCTTGCAGGCCAGGCTGCATGTAGGCGCCTTGGGTGTAGAACTCGCCCTGCATCACGTAGAACTCCTTGTCGACCTTGGGCAATCCGTCGGCGGGCTCGACCATGATCGCGCCATACATGCCGTTGGCGATGTGCACCGCAGCCGGCGCCATGGCGCAGTGATAGACAAAGAACCCGGCGTGCAGCGCCTTGAACTCGAAGGCGCCCTCGTGGCCCGGAATCACGATCGAATTGGCCGCGCCGCCGCCGGTGCCCATTACCGCGTGCAGGTCGATGTTGTGCGGCATGTGATCGCTGTGCGCGTTCTTCAGGCGGATCTCGACGGTGTCGCCCACGCGCACACGGATCATCGGCCCGGGCACGGTGCCGTTGAAGGTGTAGAAGTCGTACTTCACGCCATCAGCCAGCGTGCCGACCACTTCCCTGGCTTCCAGGTTGACGATCACTTTCGCCGGGTAATGGCGCGTGATCGGTGCTGGCACCTCGGGAGGCGGCAGCAACTGCTCGACGATGGGCTTGCCTTCGGGCGCGCCGCACAGGGCGGGCGTGCAGGTCCAGCCTGCCGGTAACGGCGAGGCATGGGCCGTGCTGGCGAGCGCGGCACAGCAAAGTGCCAGCGTGATGGCGCTTGCGAGGATGCGTTTCATACAGTGCTCCGTGGGTTGGATCTCACGCTTGTGAGTTTGATCGGAGCCTTCGCGTGGCCGCTGATCTGGATCAGGCGCCGCCGCGGCGCGCTGTCGCAGTGATGGCGCGTAGATCAGCAGTGAGAGATGACAACCCAGCGCATCCGGGCGCCGGCGCAGCGGTTTGCACGGGCGGTGGTGACGCGGCAGATGGGCTCCGCCTGCGCTGCTGCAACCGCTCAGCCAGGTGAAGCTGGTGATGGGGATGCGATCAGTGGCGGTCTGCTGATTGTTGCACTGGGTCGCGCCGCCATGCGGCGGAACCATGGCCCGATGCGCGGCAGCGTGGTGTCGAAGGGCTGTTGCACGGCGTTGCCGAAATCCAGCCACACGTACAACCAGATGTCGGCGGCGCTGAAACGTTCGCCGCACAGCCAGGGGCCGTCCGCCATCAGGCCATCCAGCCAGGCAATGCGGTCCTGCGCAATGCGCTTGAGGCCCACCGCGGCTTCGGGCGCCACCGGAATGCGGTTCCGGAACCGCACCAGGCCCTCGGCATAGTGATAGGCGTTGTGGATGAACTCGGTGATGTTGAGCTCGACACGCCGCCACCACTGCCGGGTTTCGGCGCGCTCTGCTGGATTGCGGCCGATCAGCGCCGGCCACGGGTGCAGCTCCTCGATGTACTCGGCGATGGCCACGGCTTCGGCCAGCACGCGGCCGTCGTCGAGTCGCAGTGCCGGGGTTTGGCCAGCCGGGTTCAGTGTCAGGAATGGGGGTGCGCGGTTCTCGCCAGCGAAGACATCGACGTGTGCTGCGGGCAATTGCAGCCCTTTCTCGATCAGGAACATGCGCAAGCAGCGCGGGGCGGGGCTGTCGGCGTCGTAGAGCAGCATGGTGGCTCCAGAAAAGGGCGAGGGCCGTGAGGGCGGCTCTCGCCAGGAGGCATCGCGATCAATCAGCGATCCCGACCCACCAGTGCGATTGCGGCGGTCGCCATGCCGGCACGTGCGAACTGGCGTTGCATCCACAATTTGCGCATGAAGTCCCAGGCCATCAGCACGGCGCCGGCGGCGAACACGATGTCGCCGGGCATGCGCATCCACTGCCAGAACAGCGTGGTGTCGTAGAACTTCATGCTGCGTGCGTAGGCGTAGCCGTGGGTGTACACCGCCTCGAGCTGCGGCCAGCCGATCGGGTAGAAGTTCAGCACGATCCACAGCACCATGCCGATGTTGTACAGCCAGAACGCCCACACGCCGAGGCGGTCGCTCCATGCGCGATCACCGTTCAAGTAGCGCAACGCCATGTACACCAGGCCGATGGCCAGCAGGCCGAAGGCGCCGAACATGGCGGTGTGCGCGTGGTTGAGGGTGAGGAAGGTACCGTGCTCGTAGTAGTTGACCAGCGGCGCGTTGAGCGTGCCGCCGCCGAACACGCCGGCACCGACGAAGTTCCAGAACGCCGAACCGAGGATGTACAGGTAGGCCAGGCGGTATGGGAAGTCCTTCTGTTCGGCGATATGGCGGCGCTGGTCGATGGCCTCCATCACCAGCAGGAACAGCGGCAGCACTTCGAGGAACGAGAACATGCTGCCCACGCCGATCCACAGGCTGGGTTCACCCACCCAGTACATGTGGTGGCCGGTGCCGAGGATGCCGCTGAGCAGGATCAGGATCCACTCGAACAGCACGGCGCGCTCGACCAGTTGGCGCGAGACTAGCCCCAGGCTCATCAGGAAGTAGCCGGTGACCGCGGCGGTGAAGGTCTCGAACGCCCACTCCACCCACAGGTGCACCACCCACCAGCGCCAGAAATCGGTGATGGTGAAGGACGGGTTGGGCGAGGCCAGCGGGATCATGCCGAACACGTAGATCACCGCCACCGCCAGCGTGCTGTACCACAGCAAATGCTCGATGCGGAACAGGCTGTAGAACGATCCACCCTGCCGGAACAGCGCCTTCAGCGTGGGCCAGAACGCGCGCAGCAGCACCAGGCTCCACACCGCCAGGCCGACGAAGAACAGGATCTGCCAGAAGCGGCCCAGTTCCAGGTAGGACAGGCCCTGGTTGCCGAACCAGAACCAGTGCTTGTCGATCAGCCCCATGATGCCGAGGTAGTCGCCGATCAGCGCACCGGCGACGATCACCACCAGCACCCAGAAGATCAGGTTGACCAGATGGCGCTGCCCGGCCGGTTCGCCACGCCCGATCAGCGGCGCCAGGAACAACCCGGCACCGATCCAGCTCACGCCGATCCACACGATCGCCGCCTGCAGGTGCACGCTGCGCAAGAAGTCGAATGGCAGCCAGCGGTCGACGTCGATGCCGTAGAAGCTGGCGCGCTCGCTGTAGTAGTGCGCCATGATCGTGCCGGCCAGGATCTGCACCAGCAGCACCCCGGCCACCACCAGGAAATACTTCCACAGCGCCTTCTGGCTGGGCGTGGGTTCGGCAAAGCCCTGCAATGTCGGCTCGTAGGTCTCGCCGGGCGACTTCGGCTCGATCCACAGTCGGAAGATCACCAGCACCGCGCCGATGGCGAAGAACACCAGGGTGAACGAGGCCCAGGTCCAGATGAAAGTAGCCTTGGTGGGGCTGTTGCCGACCAGCGGCTCGGCCGGCCAGTTCACCGTCCACGAGTAGTCCTTGCCGGGCCGCAGCGCCACCGTGGTCAGCGACGAATACAGCAGGAAATCGGCGGTATGCGCGGCGCTGGTGTCATCCAGCGCGTGCGCGCGCGTGTAGCCTTTGGCGAAGTTGTCGGTCAGCAGTGATTGCGCGATGCGCGTGCGCAGCGTGGCGATGGCGTCGGCCACCGCCTGCGGCAGCACCACCACCGGCCGGCTCAGGTCGATGCCCTTCAGCTCGACCCGCATGCTGCGCGTGATGCCGGACTGCTGGTCGGCGCCGAGCGCCGCGTAGGGCTTGCCGTAGCGTTCCTGCGCCAGGTTCTCCTGCACCTGCCTACCCAGTTGCACCAGGTATTCGGCGGTGTAGTCCTCGCCGAAGTACGAGCCCATGCCATACAGGCTGCCGTAGTCCATCAGATCGGCCTTCTGGAAGCCCGACTTGCCGGCGACGATGCTGTCGTAGCTCATCACCGTCGCGCCGCTCGCGGTGATCATCTTCTGCGGCAGCGGCGCGGCCTGCTCGTAAGTTTCCACGGTGGCCACCACCATCGCCGCCCAGCAGACGACGGTGACGATGACCATGATCCAGATCAGCACCTTGCTGGTGCGGTCCTGCGGTCCGGCTTGTGCTGCCGGCAGTGCATTGGTGGACATGACGCACTCCTGATTCGCGTGTAAGGTGAATGGAATGCTAGGCGGCATGTCGAGGCGGGTTCCTGATCTGGATCAGGAATACCGTGGCACAACGCCGCAGTCAGCGTTCCAGCACGTTGCGCGCCAGCGCATTCAGCCGTGCGGCATCGACGATCTCCACCTCGCGCCCGTCGATGGCGATCAACCCGAGGTCGCGAAACCGGGTCAGCATGCGGCTGACGGTTTCCGCGGCCAGGCGCAGGTAATCCGCGATTTCACTGCGCGACATGGCCAGATGCAGACGCCGCGCCGGAAAACCCTGCGTGGCGTAGCGTTCGGCCAGATCGATGAGAAATGCCGCCACGCGCTCGTCGGCTGCATGGTCGCCTGCCAGGCGCGAGGTCATGCCCAGCTCCTTGGACAACAGGCGGAACAATTGCCGCTGCAGACCCGGCAGGCGCGTGGCCAGTGCGCTGATCGCGCTGAATGAAAAGCGGCAGAAGTAGGTCGTTTCCAGCGCCGTGGCGTCGCAGGGATAGTGCTCGGGATAAATGGCATTGAGTCCGACCACTTCGCCGGGAATGTAAAAGCCCAGCACCTGCTCGTTGCCCTCGGCATCGATCGCGACGGTCTTCACCGTGCCGGCGCGCACCGCGTAGATCGCGCGGAACGGGTCGTGGCGGCGGAACACGGGCTCGCCCACGCGGTATGGCCCCACGTGTTCGACCAGAACATGCAGATCGCGCAGCGCGACCTTGTCGTAGCCGGCGCGCGTGCAGGCGCCGGAAAACGCGCAGGTGCTGCAAAAGCGCACTTCATCGCCGTCGTCGGCGATGGGACTGTCGCGATCAGTGAGGCGGTGTGGGTGCAGCGTCATGGCAGCCTGGCTTCGCGATCGCGGCGGGCGCCAGTCTAGCAAGCACGGTGCTGGATCCAGGTCCGAACCGCGGCGGATTGCCACGGAGTTGATCTGGGTCAAGAGATTACCCGACGCAAGTCATTACGATCGTCTTACGCGATTTTCGCGATCAGGAGCGGACCATGCGGCACCCATCGATCCCAGTCATCGTTCTTGCCCTCGGCCTCGTCCTTCTTGGCGCGCATGCGGCACCCGCGGGCGCCGCGCCCGCCAAGGATCCCGCCGATCTCGGTCCGCCGCGCGGCGCGCCGATCGAGGAGGCCATGCTCGCGCCGCCCGCCGTGCCGCCGCCGATCCATCGCGACTACCCGGCGCGGGTGATCGTGCGCCTGGAAACCCGCGAGGTCGTCAAGGAGATCGCCGACGGCGTGCGCTACGACTTCTGGACCTTCAACGGCACCGTGCCGGGGCCGATGATCCGCGTGCGCCAGGGCGACACCGTCGAACTGCACCTGAAGAACGCGGCGGACTCGCACATGGCGCACAACATCGATCTGCACGCGGTGATGGGTCCGGGTGGCGGCGCGGCGCTGAGCATGACGCCGCCGGGCCACGAGAGCGTGTTCACCTTCAAGGCCATGCGCGAGGGCCTGTACATCTACCACTGCGCCACGCCGCCGGTGCCGATGCATATCGCCAACGGCATGTATGGCCTGATCCTGGTCGAGCCGCCGCAGGGGCTGCCGAAGGCGGATCGCGAGTACTACGTGGTGCAGGGTGACTTCTACACGACGGGCGCCTATCACGCGCCCGGCCTGCAGACGTTCGACATGCAGAAGCTGTTGCTGGAGCAGCCGACCTATGTGTTGTTCAACGGTCGCGAGGGTTCGTTGACCGGTGCCAATGCGTTGACCGCGAAGGTGGGCGACACGGTGCGCCTGTTCGTCGGTGACGGCGGTCCCAACCTGGTGTCGAGCTTCCACGTCATCGGCCAGATCTTCGACAACGTCAACGTCGAGGGCGGCACGCTGGTCAACCACAACGTGCAGACCACGCTGATCCCGGCCGGCGGCGCGGTCACGGTCGAGATGAAGACGCTGGTGCCGGGCACCTTCCTGCTGGTCGATCACTCGATCACGCGCGCGTTCATGCAGGGCGCGCTGGGTCAGTTGGTGGTCACGGGTCCGGCC
Source organism: Metallibacterium sp. (assembly GCF_054637675.1). Classification (NCBI taxonomy): domain Bacteria; kingdom Pseudomonadati; phylum Pseudomonadota; class Gammaproteobacteria; order Lysobacterales; family Rhodanobacteraceae; genus Metallibacterium; species Metallibacterium sp. Next base: position 37,299 of record NZ_JBTSRB010000021.1, on the reverse strand, counting down.
GCGCCGGCGATCTACGACAAGGTCTCCAGCGGCCCGATCCCCACCGGAGCGAAGCCGACCGCGGCGGTTGCCGCGCCGCCTGCAGCCGCGTCGGTCAACGACGCCATGGCCGACGGCAAGCGCGTGTTCGGACAGATCTGCGCCGCCTGCCATCAGGGCAACGGCATGGGCCTGCCGGGCGCGTTCCCACCGCTGGCGATGTCGGACTACCTCAACGCCAATCCGAAGGGTGCCATCGGTATCGTGCTCAACGGGCTCAGCGGCAAGATCACCGTCAATAACACCGGCTACGAGTCGGTGATGCCGGCCTTCGGCGCGCAGCTCAGCGATGACGAGATCGCGCACGTGCTGACCTACGTGCTGAACAACTTCAACAACAAGGGCGGCACCATCATGCCAGCCGAGGTCAAGGCGGTGCGCGCGGGCGACAAGCCGCGGTGATGATGCACTGGTGGTGCCGCTGCGGTGGCGCCACCGGCTTTCACGGGATCCGGGAGTGATCATGCGCATCGGAGTCGGCCTGCTGCTGGCCTTGCTGGCGACCGCGTCCGCCGTCGCCGCGGCGGACTACGTCAACATTCCCGGCGGTGTCTTCGGCAGCGCGCTGGCCGTCGACGGCGCCGCGGCGCGCATCGCCATCAAACCGTTCGCGATGCGCGTCGAGCCGGTGACCAACGCCGAGTTCCTGGATTTCGTGCGCACGCATCCCGAGTGGCGGCGCGGCCGGGTGTCGCCACTGTTTGCCGGGCCGCAGTATCTGGCCGCATGGCAGGGTCCGCTGACACTCGGTCCCGATGCGCGGCCCGAGCAGCCGGTCACCGGCGTCAGTTGGTTTGCCGCGCGCGCCTTTTGCGCCAGCGAGCAGGCGCGGCTGCCCACCTGGTACGAGTGGGAATACGTCGCCGCCACTGACGCCACGCGCCGCGATGCGCGCCAGGATCCGGCGCGCAACCAGGACATCCTCGACGCGATCCAGGCGGCCACCGGCAACCGGCCCGGTCGCATCGGCCAGCGTCCCGCCGACGTCTGGGGCGTGCGCGATCTCAACCGCCTGCTGTGGGAATGGACCGGCGATTACGCCGCGATGTTTCCCAATGCCGATGCGCGCGTGCCCGGCGCCGGCCCCTCGCTGGCGCTGTGCGGCGGCTCGGCGCTGGCCTTCGCCGACAAGAACCAGTTCGCGCTGATGATGCGCGTCGCCGCCCTGACCGCGCTCAAACCCGCCGACGACGCGCCGCGCGTCGGCTTCCGCTGTGTTCGTGATCTGCCCGGAGAATGACCATGTGTATCCCCCGTCTGCTGCTGCGCTTCGCCGGTCTTGCGTTGTTCGCGCCGCTGACGCTCGCGGCTCCGCCTGTCGCCGCGCCGCTGCCCGACAACTCGGTGTACCGGATCCCGGCGTTGATGCTGCGCGATCAGCAGGGCGATGTTTTCAGCTTCGCCTCGCTGCGTGGCGAACCGCGTCTGGTGAGCATGTTCTACGGCTCCTGCAAGATGGCGTGCCCGCTGCTGATCGAAAACATCAAGCGCATCGAGCAGGCCGTTGCCGCCCGGGGCGCCGCGCCGCTGCCCGTGGTGCTGGTCAGCTTCGATCCCGAACACGACGACGTGGCGATGCTGGCCCGGGTTGCCGCCAACCATCACCTCAGCGCGCCGCTGTATCGGCTGACCACGCCGATCAGCGGTGACTACGGCGCGCTGGCCGGGGTGCTCGGCATCGCCTACCGGCCGCTGCCCGATGGCGGCTACGCGCACAACACCGTGGTCGCGCTGCTGGATGGCGAGGGGCGCGTGCTTGCCACCACCGATGCGACGGGCAAGCCGGACCCGGCGTTCGTGGCGGCCATGGTCATGGTCGCAGCGCATTGACGGATGCCATCGCGCGAACGCAGGCCACCACCGACGCATCCGCGATGCCACTGCGCCGATATGTCGTTTCGTCGCCGCGCCGTGTTAGCTTTGCGCGATGACTACCCTCCTGCGCCGCACCAAGATCGTCGCCACCCTCGGCCCCGCCACCGATGCGCCTGAAGCCCTGGCGCGCACGCTGGCCGCGGGCGTGGACGTGGTCCGCCTCAACCTGTCGCACGGCCAGCCCGAGGACCATCGGCGCCGCGCCGAGGCCGTGCGCGCCTGGGCCGCGGCCAGCGGTCGCGAGATCGGCATCCTCGCCGACCTGCAAGGCCCCAAGATCCGCGTCGAGCGTTTCGCCAACGGGCCGGTGCGGCTGCAGGAAGGCATGCCCTTCGTGCTCGATTGCCGGCTCGATGCGCCGCCCGGCGATGCCACGCGCGTCGGCGTCAGCTACACCGGACTGCCGCGCGATGTGCATGGTGGCGACGTGCTGCTGCTGGATGACGGCCTGGTCGCGCTGGATGTGCGCGAAGTCGCCGGCGCCGAGGTGCGCTGCACGGTGCGCGTCGGCGGCGTGCTATCCGATCGCAAGGGCCTCAACCGCCAGGGCGGCGGGCTCAGCGTGGACGCGCTGTCCGACAAGGATCGCGCCGATATCCGCCTGGCCGCATCGATGGAGGCCGATTTTCTCGCGGTGTCCTTCGTGCGCTCGGCGGCGGATATCGAGGAAGCGCGGCGCCTGTTGCGCGAAGCCGGCGGCGATGCCTGGCTGGTGGCCAAGATCGAGCGCGCCGATGCCATCCCGGTGCTGGATGAAATCATCGATGCCTCCGACGCGGTGATGGTCGCGCGCGGTGATCTGGGCGTGGAGATCGGTGACGCCGAATTGCCCGGCCTGCAGAAAAAAATCATCCGCCAGGCAGTCAGTCGCAACCGCGCGGTGATCACCGCCACGCAGATGCTGCAAAGCATGGTCAGCGCGCCGATCCCGACGCGCGCCGAGGTGCTGGACGTGGCCAATGCCGTCCTCGATGGCACCGATGCGGTGATGTTGTCGCAGGAATCCGCTTCGGGCGCGCATCCCGATCTGGCCGTGGCCGCGTTGCACCGCATTTGCCTGGGCGCCGAGCGTCAGTTTCAGGCGCAGGATTACGCCTCTTGGCCGGGCGCGCAGCGCCTGGATCGCAGCGACCAGGCCATCGCCCACGCGGCCATGGACCTGGCCAACCGCATCGACGCCACGGCTATCGTCGCGCTGACCGAATCCGGCGCCACCGCGCAGTGGCTTTCGCGCTACCGCTCCACGGTGCCGATCTACGCGCTGTCGCACAATCCCGCCGCGCGCCGGCGCATGCGCCTGCTGCGCGACGTGCAGCCGGTGGCGTTCAGCAGCGGTGATGTCGGTGACGATTCCGCGGCACTGGTGCGCGCGGCGATCCAACACCTCACCGAGTTGGGCCTGCTCGGCAGCGGATCGCGCGTGCTGCTGACCCACGGCGAGGTGGGGCGCCACGGTGGCACCAACACGCTCAAGCTGCTCTCGGTGGGCGCGCAGGGCGATGTGGAAAATCCGCGCGAACTTTGATCTCGGCGTGGATCGAGTAGTTCATACGTAATCGTCGCGTGGCCGATATTCTCGATAGCCGCGCGCACGTTTCATGCCCTGATTGCGCGGAGGATGACTGGCACGCCGATGCAGCACTGAACCGCGCTGCGGAACTTCGCCGCGGCGCGCGCACCTGCGGCTATGCTGGTGTCCTCGCATCGCGGAGAACGCCCATGATCTGCATGTATTCCGCCACGTGGCGGGCACGCGTCGCGCTGATTGGCGTCGCGCTGGCCCTGCTGCCCGCGCTGGCGCTGGCGCAAAATGTCCAGCGTGTCATTCCCGAGCACATCGACCACTACTGGGTGGTCGACAGCAGCCATGTCGAGGTCACGCTGCCGTACACCGGGACCAATATCAACAAGCCGGGCTGCGTGGCGGTGAGCTTCATCATCGGCAGCAACGGCAAGACCCTCGACGTGCGCGCGGCCAGGGTGGCGCCGCCCAGCGATCTGGGCCCGTCCGCGGTCAGCATGATCGAGTCGATGCATTACCGGCCGGCGGCGGCCAATACCGTGCAGCAGCCGATCGCCAGCTATCTGATCGTGCCATTCAATCTGCCGCAGGCGCAGGCCGGTACGCCGCCTGCCGCGCGCGCGCGCATCGCCGCCGAACGCAAGCACTATCTGGAACCTTGCGTGCTGCCGGGCTACGCGCCGCGCTGAGTGCCGCGCCGCGCGTCGCTATACTGAGTGGCTGCGCGGGTTCTGATCCGCGCCCATCTTGTGACGCGGAGACTTGCCAATGAGCATCGAACAGTTGGAAGACATCGCCCAGGCCATGGTGGCGCCGGGCAAGGGCATCATCGCCATCGACGAGTCCAACAGCACCATCAAGAAGCGCTTCGATGCCGTCGGCATCGCCGACAGCGAGGAAAATCGCCGCGCCTACCGTGAGCTGCTGCTGACCACACCGGGCCTCGCCGATCACATTTCCGGCGCGATTCTGTATGACGAAACCATTCGCCAGTCGACGCGCGCCGGCAAGCTCTTCACCGAGGTCATGCGCGCGGCGGGCATCCTGCCGGGCATCAAGGTGGATAAGGGGCCGCAGCCTCTGGCCGGTTTCCCAGGCGAGGTGGTGACCGAGGGTCTCGACGGACTGCGCCAGCGCCTTGCCGAGTACGTGCGGCTAGGCGCGCAGTTCGCCAAGTGGCGCGCGGTGATTCATATCGGCGACGACATGCCCAGCTCGACCTGCATCGAGGCCAACAACCACGCGCTGGCGCGCTACGCCGCGCTGTGCCAGGAAGCCGGCATCGTGCCCGTGGTCGAGCCCGAGGTGCTGATGGACGGCGATCACGACATCGGCGTGTGCTACGAGGTGACCGAGGCGGTGCTGCGCTCGCTGTTTGCCTCGCTGTACGAGCACAATGTCATGCTCGAGGGCACCATCCTCAAGGCCAGCATGGTCATTCCCGGCAAGGATTGCGAGGAGCAGGTCGATGTCGAGGAAGTCGCCGAGGCGACAGTGCGCTGTCTCAAGTCCATCGTGCCGGCGCTGTTGCCGGGCATCGTGTTTCTTTCCGGCGGGCAGAGCGATGAGCAATCCACCGCGCACCTGAATGCCATGAACCAGATGGGTCCGCATCCGTGGCCACTGAGCTTCAGCTACGGCCGCGCCATGCAGCAGGCGGCGTTGAAGCTGTGGAGCAAGGACATGCAGGGCAAGTACGCCGAGGCGCAAAAGACCGTCGCGCAGCGCGCGCGCGAGAACGGTCTGGCCGCGCTGGGGCAATGGCGCAGCGGCGGCTGAGCGGGACGCATCATGGTGCGCTGCTCGGCGCCGGATGAAAACGGGCGCCTTGATGGCGCCCGTTTTGTTGGGGTGCGTTCTGTCGCGCAAACGACGTAGAACGCATGGATTTGCATATCGATCAGTCGAAGCGCGGCTCGACGGTGGCCATCGGGTCGCTGAAGTCGCATCTGCAACCATCCTTCCAGCCCCTGCGATACGTGCGGTTCCGACCCGGGCCGATACCGTTGCCGAAGGATGCGGATCGAATCCAGTGCCTGCCCGGATAGTTCACGCTGGGCAGTTCACGAAAGAACCACGATCACGGATTCGCGTGGGATTGATGCGAGCCGCGGCGATGGCTCATGGCTGCAGTAGTGAAGAAAGCGGGGATCGCCCCCGCCTTCTTCTTGTCTCTTCGTGCGCGTGCAAGCGCGCCGGGGTGACTCAGATGCTCGGGTTGGCACGACGCCGGCGCATGGCTTCTCCGGCGCCCAGCGCAGCCAGTGCGCTCAAGCTCAGTAGACCCAGGCCACCACCGCCACCACCTGCTGCGGGCGGCGGCGGGGGTACTGCCGCGGTCACGGTGCGCGTGGCCGTCGTGCTGGTGTTGAAGGCGTTGTTGGTGCAGGTCAGCGTGGCGGTGTAGGTGCCGGCCGTGGCGTAAGTCACGGTGACGCTGCCGCTGGTCGAGGTGCTGGGACTGGCGCCGGTGCCGAACGCCCAGCTCAACGCCATGCTGCCGGGCGCGCCGTTGGCCGAGCAGCTGCCGTTGAAGCTGACCGTGCCGCCGGGCTGGATGGTGGTGGTGTTGGCCGCGGGGGCACTGATCGTGGCGGCGGGCTTGGGCGCGATCGCCGCCGCCGAGTTGTAGGCATTGACCATGCCGTAGCCGAACACGCCGTTGGGATTGCCGCTGCCGTTACTGGCCGAACTGGTCAGTGCCTGCGCGCCGGCTTGCAGCATCGCGGAGGGCGTCAGGGTGTTGCCGGGGAAAGCGCCCTTCAGCAATGCCAACACGGCGCCCGTGGCCTCGGGGGTGGCCGAGGTGCCGCAGAAGGTCGCGCTGGGAGGCGTGGTGTTGTTGTTCTGCCCGAAGCCGCCGACGCCGGTGACATCAACGCAATCCACGGCGGTGAAGTCAGGCTTTTGTCGCGTGCTGGTGCCGGTGGAGGGCTGCGAGAAAAATATCGGGCCTTCCGAAGCATAGGGCTCGATGCTGTCGTTGTTGGCCGCGGCGTCGGCGGCGCTGATCGCGGTGGTGGTGAGCTCGTAGGGTGCCGGCAGCGCCGACTGGCCATAGATGCTGCCGGCCGGTGTGTTGGGGATCAACTGAAAGCTGTGGTTGTTGGCAAAGACCAGCACCTTGAGGTTTTGGCCCGGCGTGCCGTTGCGCTTGTAGATATGCAGTTGCAGCGTCTGCTGCGTGCTGCCGTTGACGTACTGGTTGCCCTGCACCGGCTGCGGCCCGGGCGAGGTCAGCGTGCCGTAGTTGCTACCAAGGTTGCAATAACTGGGCGCGGGCGGCGGCGACGACGACGTCGGCGCCGGGCTGGGGGTGATGCCCATGTTGCACGCGAGGATATTGCCGCTGCTATCGGTCAGGAACACGTCGTAGTCATTGGGATCATTGGGCGTGCTGCTGGTCGGATTGAGCGGCCAGGTGTCATCCCACTCCACGATATAGGTCACCGTATCGCTGGCCGCGACCGGGAAGCTCATGTATGGCAGCGGGTTGCCGGCGGTGCCGAAGTTTTGCGCCTGCGTGTAGGTGTAGGCGTTGCTGTTGCTGGTCGAAGAGGGGCTGATGGTGGTGTTGATCGTGATCGGGTTCCAGGTGCCGGACCAGAACTGCTCGGCATCGTTGCCGGCCGCGGTCAGCAACTGGATATTGGGGTTGGCGATGGCGAAGTTCTTCACCGCGGTGGCGAAGCTGCCATCGGTGAACATGGCCACGCCGGGGAAGCCCAGGTCATCGGCGATGATGGTCGGCTTGAAGCCGCCATTGCCCGCGGCGAAGTTGTTCAAGCAGGTGATGAAATCCACTGTGGTGGCGGGGCCGCAAAAGCCCAGCGCGGCACCGGGCGCCATGTCGTAGACGATTTCCATCATCGCCGCGCCTTCATTGCCGCTGCCGCCGCCGTTGACGGCGGTATCGACATACGGCGCCGGGCTGGTGGGCAGATCGCCGGTGCCCTGGTCCTGGGTGATGTCGCTGGAGGTGCTGCCCGAGATCGTGCCGACACCATTCGAGATGATGCCGACCGAGATGCCGGAGCCGTCGAGGCCGGTGGCGGTGCGGAACTGCGCGGCACCCAGCAACGCATCGCCTTGCGTATCCACCGAGCCCATGCGCGGCTTGGCGCCGATCGGCGCCAGATTGCGCGCCGGTACGGCATAGCGCGGAATGGTGACGCGCGCGACCTGCGGCAGCGCGGCGATCCGATACAGCGCGCTGCTCGGCACCCAAGCTTGCACCACGCCCAGTTCAGGGCTGGTGAGGATGCGTGTGGCGCCCAGCGCTTGCAGCGTGGCCGGCGCCGGCGCGCCCTGCTGCGCGTCGTAGTGCAAATACACCTGCACCTGGCCGCTGCTGTTGAAACGCGCGGCCAGTGGCGCGGGGCCGTAGGGCTGCTGCTGCGCGGTGAGCGCGCGCGTCTGCAGGGCGCGGCCTTCGGTGGTACCCACCGTGGCGGCGATGTGCGCGATCTGCGGCGATAGTTTGGCCAGCACTGCTGGCGCGGGCGTGGTGGGTGTCTTGGGCGCCGTGGTTGGCGCCATGGCGGCACTGGCCAACAGCGGCAGTGCGGCCAGGATCAATGCGTACTTCAGTCGATGCTGCATGGGTTCGCCCCCCTTGGGCATGTCCGGTCAAGTTTGACGAAGCCTGCCGCCGTGGTCGATGGGGGTCAACACGGCATCCCTGTCTGAACCGTACGGTTGGCGCGAGTGTAGCCACACCAACGCTGGACGTGCCGGGACGTGTCATACGGTTTCACAGGCCGCCGCGGAGCCTTGTTCGAATCAGGCATGGCGGCGGCGGAAAACCCAGGTTGCCACCCCGGCCAGCAGCAGAATCGGCCCCAGATTGGCCAGCCACGCCGGCACGCTGTACACGATCGCCAGATTGACCAGCGCGCGCTGCAGAAAAAACCAGCCCACCGCGATCAGCAGACCGATCAGCAGGCGCTTGCCGAGGCCGCCCGCGCGCAGCGTGCCAAAGGCCAGCGGCAGCGTGCACAACACCAGCATCAGCACGTTCAGCGGATAGAACAGGCGCTGCCACAACGCATCGGTGTAGACGCGCGCGTCGAGGCCGTTGCCGTGCAGATACTCGATGTTGCGCAGCAGATCGCTGATCGCCTGCGTGTTCGGGCTGAGCACCGACAGTTCCAGCAGGCGCGGGCTCAGGCCGGTCTTCCAGATCGCCGTGGGCAGCACGCTGCGCGTGGCGCCAGTTGCGCCGAAGCGGGTTTGTTGCAGGTGTTCGAGTTGCCAGTGCCCGTCGCGATAATTGGCGCCAGCCGCCCAGCGTATCGACAGCAGCCGGCCCTGCGCATCGAACTGGTAAATGCGCACGTCGCGCAGATCGATGCCGCGGCCCATGACCTGGTGCGTGGCCAGCGCGCTGCGTACGTTGACGATGTCGTCGCCGTCGCGCGCCCACAGCCCGGTGCCGGTGGCCGCGGCGATATTGCGCGCGGTCAGCGCCAGCAGGATGCCCTGCGCGCGCGCCTCGGCCGGCGGCATGGCGTACTCGGCGTCAAGCAGTGCGATTACGCTAAGCAGCGCCACCAACGTCAACACGGCGCCGCCGATGCGCAGCCGCGACATGCCCGCGGCGCGCAGCGCGGTCAGTTCGTTGCTGGCGGCGAGCCCGCCCAAACCGAGCAACGTACCGATCAGTGCGGCGTTGCCATACATTTCAAAAGAGCGTCGCGGCAAAGTCAGCATGATGAAATACGCGGCCTGCCCCAGTGTGTAGCCGTTACGGCCGAGATTGCTCAACTGGCGCGCGAACTGCAGAAACGCATCGAAGCCCACCAGCAGCACCCACACCAGCACGATCGGCCCGAGCACGCCGGCGATCAGCAGTTTGTCGGCGCGCTTGAGGCGCGGCAGCGGCGGCAGCCAGGACACATTCATGCGCGCGCTCCGCGCACGCGGCGCTCACTGTGCTGGCGGCGGAACCAAAGCAGCGCGAACGCCGTGATCGCGATCTCGATCAGCGCCATCAGCCAGTCACCGCCGCGGCGGCCGGCCATGATCTCGGCGCGGCCAATACCCAGCGTGTTGGCGAACACCAGATACGCCAGCAGCGCCAGCAGCAGGCGCCCGTAAAACGGTTCGCGCGGATTCTGCCGCGCCAGCGGCAGCGCCAGCAGCGCCAACACCAGCACGCTCACCGGCGCGGCGATGCGCCAGGCCAGCTCGGCGCGGTCGGCGGGCACGCCCGAGCGCCACAAGGTCAGCGTGGTCTGCTCATGCGGCGCGCCGGCACCGGCAGTGCTGGCGCCGGCGTTGACCGAGGCCAGCGAGAGATCGTTGCGGCGATAGTCGAGCAGGCGCCAGTCGATCTGCCCCAGCACGCCGCTGTAGCGGTGGCCGTCGACAAGCGCCAGAAAACGGTCGCCGCTTTGCGGATCGATGAATATCTTGCCGCGCGCGGCGGTGACCAGATTGACCTCGGGCGCGCCGCCGGGGCGGGCGCGCTCGCTGGCCACGAACACGCGCGTCAGGCGCTGGCCGTCGGGGCTCAATTCCTGCGTGTAGATCACGCCGTTGCCGCCGGGCAGTTCGGTGAAACGCCCGGCCTCCAGCCCGGCGGCGATGACCGAGCGATTGGCATTGTCGACCATGGCTTGCGATGCCGCCGCCGACCACGGCCCCAGCCACAGCGAAATCACCGCCACCACGATCGCCACCGGCACCGCCAGCAGCATTGCCGGGCGCAACAGTCCGGACGGCCCCATGCCGGAGGAGCTCAGCACGTGCATCTCGCTGTCGCGGTACAGGCGCGCCAGGCCCAACAGCACGCCGAGAAACAGTGCCACCGGCAGCAGCGCCGAGAGCGCATCGAGTACGCGCAGGCCCAGTACCGGAAACATCACGCTGGCCGGGTAGCGCCCAGCCGCGACCTTGGAGAGCACATCCGAGAGCGTGCCGCCGATGGTCACCAGCAGCAGCAGCGCCGCGCTGCCCAGCGTGCCGAAGGCGAGTTCCTTCAGCAGGTAGCGATCGAGGATGCGCAACATCGACTAACATGCCCCGCGCCGCGCCCGCGGCCCAATCACGAAGTGTAGCTTGCGCTGGCAAGCGCGGATGTTCCCAGGAGCTTCCCCATGACCCTCGAATTCAGTCTTGATTCCCTCGAAGCCGATTCTTGCGAAGCTGGCTGCATCGTTGTTGGCATGCACGACAAGGGCGCGCTGGGCGCATCCGCCGCGCGCGTCGATGCCGCCAGCGGCGGCCACATCACGCGCCTGATCGCCAGCGGCGACTGCACCGGCAAGACCGGCAACAGCCTGCTGCTGCACGCGCTGCCCGGCGTGCGCGCCGAGCGCGTGCTGCTGGTCGGGCTGGGTGAGCCGGGCGCGCTCGATGTCGCACGCTTCCAGCGCATCGCGCAGGAAGCCGCACGTGCGCTGACTGGCCTGCCGGCGCAACTCGCGGCGAGTTTTCTTGGCGAGATCGAGGTCAGCGGCAAGGACGCGGCCTGGAAGCTGCGCACGCAGGCGCTGGCCGCCGCGCAGCACGCTTATCGCTACACCGCCACGCTCAAGCCGCAAGGGCCGGGCGTGCGCCTCAAGCGCCTGGTGTTCGCCGCGGCAGCCTCGGCTGCGCAGGGTCTGGAGCAGGCGCGCGGCATGGCCATCGGCGCCGACTTCACGCGCGAACTGGCCAATCTGCCGCCCAACATCTGCAACCCGGCCTATATGGCCGAACGCGCGCGCCAGCTCGCCGCCGAGCATCCCGGTGTCACCGTGGAAGTGCTTGAGCGCGCCGATATGGAAAAACTCGGCATGGGTTCGCTGCTCGCGGTGGCGCGCGGCTCGGCCAATGCGCCCAAGCTCATCGTGCTGCGCTGGAACGGCGGTGGCGCGGCCAAGCCCTACGCGCTGGTCGGCAAGGGCATCACCTTCGACACCGGTGGCATCAACCTGAAAGTGCAGGGTGGCATCGAGGAAATGAAGTTCGACATGGGCGGCGCCGCCGGCGTGCTCGGCGCGTTTCTCGCCGCGGTCGAGCTGAGGCTGTCGGTCAATCTCGTGTGCGTGGTGGCCGCGGTCGAGAACATGCCGGATGGCGACGCCTACCGCCCCAGCGACGTGCTCACCAGCATGTCCGGCAAGACCGTCGAGGTGCTCAACACCGATGCCGAGGGGCGCTTGGTGCTGTGCGATGCGCTGACTTACGTGCAGCGCTTCGAGCCGCAGGCCATCGTCGATGCCGCGACACTCACCGGCGCCTGCGTGGTCGCATTGGGCAAGCATGCCTCCGGCCTGATGAGCAAGCACGACGATCTCGCCGCCGAGCTGCTGGCCGCCGGTGAAAACACGCTCGATCGCGCCTGGCGCCTGCCGTTGTGGGACGACTACCAGAGCCAGCTCGAAAGCGTCTTCGCCGACTTCGCCAATATCGGCGGCAAGGGCGCCGGTGCGATCACCGCCGGCTGTTTTCTGGCGCGCTTCACCGAAGGCCGGCGCTGGGCGCATCTGGATATCGCCGGCACCGCCTGGAGCGAAGGCCGCAAGGGCATGTCCACCGCGCGCCCGGTGCCACTGCTGACGCAATGGTTGATCGATCGCGCGGCGGCGGATGCGGATAGCCGGTAGCCGGTAACGGGTAACCGGGAGCATGGAAGCATCGCGGCCTGTTTTTCGCTGTCATCCTGAAGCCGCGGGCTGAAGGATCCCGGTGCTGCATGCGTACATGGCGCTTGCATCGCCGAGATCCCTCGCTGTGCTCGGGATGACAAGGTGAAACACTCTTCATTCCCGAACCCCGAACCCCGAACCTCGGTCCCGAGCCGTTGCCATTTGCGCGGCCAGCGGCAACACTCGCGTGTTGCTTTTGCTTGCGATGCCATCGTGTCCGAACCGCTACCGTTGCCTGTTTCCGCCCCGTGGATCGTGCTGAAGTTCGGTGGCACCAGTGTGTCGACCACGGCGCGCTGGAAGACCATTCGCGATCTCGCCGCCGCGCGCCGCGCCGAGGGCGCGCGCGTGCTGGTGGTGGTGTCGGCGTTGTCGGGCATGACCGACACGCTCAAGGGCGTGTGCGCCGAGCTTGATGTCACGCGGCGTCTGGCGGTGTGGGCGCGGATCGAATCGCGTCACGCCGCGTTGGCCGCCGCGCTGGGGCTTGCGCCCGAAGCGGCATGGCGCACGCAGTTGCAAAGCCTGCATGCGCTGCTGGCGCAGGCTGCGTCGTCGCAAGGTGCGCTGCCCTGGCAGGCCGCGGTGATGGCGCATGGCGAGTTGCTGAGCAGCGCGCTGGGCGCGGATTTTCTCGGCGCGCACTGGCTGGACGCGCGCGGCGTGCTGCACGCGCACGCGCAACCCAACCAGAGCGAGCGCGTGCAGCGCTTGTCGGCGACGCTGGAAACCGCGCCGGATGCGGCCGTGGCCGCCGCACTGGCGCGGCGCGGTGAGGTGCTGATCACGCAGGGCTTCATCGCGCGCGACGCCGCCGGCGCCACCGTGCTGCTGGGACGCGGTGGTTCCGACACGTCCGCCGCGCACTTCGGCGCGCTGCTGCGCGCGGCGCGCGTGGAAATATGGACCGATGTCGCCGGCATGTTCAGCGCCAATCCACGCCAGGTCGCGGACGCGCGCCTGCTGCGCCAGCTTGATTACGAGGAGGCGCAGGAGATCGCCACCACCGGCGCCAAGGTGCTGCATCCGCGCTGCCTCGCGCCGCTGCGTGCGCCGCGCGTGCCGCTGTGGATCAAGGACACCGAGCGCCCCGCGCTGGACGGCACGGTGATCGGCGCCGAGGCGGTCAGCGCCAGCCCCAGCGTCAAGGCGCTGAGCATGCGCAAGGGCATCACCCTGGTGGCGATGGAATCCATCGGCATGTGGCAGCAGGTCGGGTTTCTCGCCGACGTGTTCGCGCAGTTCAAGCGTCATGGCTTGTCGGTGGATCTGATCGGCTCGGCCGAGACCAACGTCACCGTGTCGCTGGACAGCACCGAGAACCTGCTCGATTCCGACGCGCTGGCGGCGCTGGCCGCCGATCTCGCGCGGGTATGCCGGGTCAAGGTGATCGCGCCGTGCGCGGCGATCACCCTGGTCGGGCGCGGCATGCGCAGCATGCTGCATCGGCTCGAAGGCCTGCTCGCGGAGCTGGGCAGCCAGCGTGTGCATCTGATCTCGCAGTCGTCCAACAACCTCAATCTCACTTTCGTCGTCGACGAAGCCGTCGCCGATGCGCTGCTGCCGCGCCTGCACGCGCTGCTGCTGCACTCCGGCGCGCTGCGCGCCGATGACGTCGCGCTGTGCGGGTCGAGCTGGCAGGCGCTGTATGCGCCCGCGCCCGCGGCGCAGCCCGCGCCGTGGTGGCAGGCAGCACGCGCGCGCTTGCTGGATGCGGCCGCGCGCGGCACGCCACGCTACATCTATCACTTGCCCACGGTGCGCGCGCGCGCGCGCGCGCTGCGTGCACTCGGTGCGGTGGATCGCTGGCACTACGCGCTCAAGGCCAATCCACATCCAGCCCTGTTGTCGGCGCTCGGCGCGGAAGGTTTCGGCCTCGAATGCGTGGCACCGGGCGAGCTGGATGCCGCGCGCGCCGCCGCGCCGCGGGCACCGCGCCTGTTCACGCCCAACTTCGCGCCGCGCGCCGATTACGCTGCTGCGCTGGACGCCGGCGAATTGGTCACGCTGGACGCGCTGCATCCGCTGCAGCAGTGGGGCGCGTTGTTCGCCGGTCGCGAGATCGGACTGCGCGTGGATCTGGGCAGCGGCGTCGGCCACCACGAGAAAGTGCGCACCGGCGGCAACGCCAGCAAATTCGGATTGCCGCTGACTGATCTTGCTGAATTTCTCGCGCTGGCGCGGGGCATCGGCGCACGCGTGGTGCTGCTGCACGCGCACCTGGGCTCGGGCGTGCTCGACGCCACGCATTGGCCAGGCGTGTACGCACAACTCGCCAGCCTGGGCGAGCGCATCGGCACGCTGCGCGCGCTCAACATCGGCGGCGGGCTTGGCCTGCCGCAGCGCGCCGGCGAGCAGCCGCTGGATCTGGCCGCGCTCGATGCCGGGCTCGGCGAGATCAAGCGCGCCTATCCGCAGTTCGAGCTGTGGATGGAGCCGGGACGTTTTCTGGTGGCTGAAGCCGGTGTGCTGCTGGCGCGCGTCACCCAGCTCAAGGGCAAGGACGCGCGCGCCTATCTGGGCGTGGACGCTGGCATGCACACGCTGCTGCGTCCGGCGCTGTACGGCGCGCGCCACGGCATCGTCAATCTGACGCGCCTGGATGCGCCAGCCGAGGTGCTGTATCAGATCGTCGGCCCGATCTGCGAAAGCGGCGATGTGCTGGGCAGCGATCGGCGCCTGCCCGTCGCGCAGGAAGGCGACGTGATGCTGATCGAGCACGCCGGTGCGTATGGCGCCGCCATGGCCTCGAACTACAACTTGCGTGGGTTGCCGGTCGAGGAGGTGTTCGAGTGACTGCGCGCGCGCCTGCGTTGTTTTGTTCCGCTTTTTCGCTGCAAGAAGGGCAGGGTGCGCGAGTGCGCGCTGGCGCCATGCGTTTGAACGCATGTTCTTCCTCCCTCTCCCCCCGGGAGAGGGGCAGGGGGAGAGGGAAAATGCACGCGTTCACTCACGCGCGCGATGCCGCGCCAGTGCCAAGGCGAACATCCTCCCGCGCAACAACGAATGAATGCCCATGCCCAGCCCCGTGACTGAACTGCCCGATCCGCGCCAGGCGCGCACGTTCCGCTTTGTCGGCTGCGATTACGCGCAGGGCGAGGCGCTGTTGCGCTATGCCTTCGACGACGGTCCCGAGCTGGTCGAGCGCATCCGTTTCCCTAATGCGCCAACACTCGCCGGCACTCACGCCGAGGCGTTGCAGTGCGCGCTGCGCCTGCTGCATCTGCTTGCCGGGGTCAGTTACTACAAGGCCGGGGTGGCGCCCGAGTTGGTGATCGATGGCGCTGGCGTGGACGGCGCCATGCTCGATCTGCTGCGCGCTGTGTACACGCACGGCCTGGCCGAGTTCGCCTATCGCAACGGACTGGATTTGCGTGGGCGCATGCACTGGCGGGTGCACAATGCCGCCGCAGTCGCCGCGCCTGCGCTGGGCCTGCCGGCGCGCACGCTGGTGCCGATCGGCGGCGGCAAGGATTCGCTGGTGGCGATCGAGGCGCTGCGCACGATCGGCGCCGAATGCACCGCGGCCTGGGTGGGCAATTCGCCGCTGATCGCCGCCTGCGCGGCGCGCACCGGACTGCCGGAGCTGAACATCGAACGCACGCTGGCGCCGGAATTGTTCGCCTACAACCGCATGGGCGCGTGGAACGGTCACGTGCCGGTGACCGCGGTGAATTCGGCGATCCTGGCGTGCGCGGCGATCCTGTACGGCCACGACAGCATCGCCTTCGCCAACGAGCGCTCGGCGTCCAGCGCCACGCTCGAATACGACGGTCAGCAGGTGAATCACCAGTGGAGCAAGGGTTGGGATTTCGAGCGTGACTTCGCGCGCCTCGTGCGGCGCACGGTGGCGGCCGATCTGCGCTATTGCTCGTTGTTGCGTCCGTATGCCGAACTCGCGATCACGCGCACATTCGCCAAGCTGCCGCAGTATTTCGAGGTGTTCTCCAGTTGCAATCGCAACTTCCGCATCCTCGGACCACAGCCGTCCGATCGCTGGTGCGGGCAATGTCCGAAGTGCCATTTCGTGTTTCTGGCGCTGGCGCCGTTCCTGTCCAAGCCGCGTCTGCTGGCGATCTTCGGGCGCAATCTGCTCGATGACGACACCCAGAGCGCGGGCTTCGATGCACTGCTGGAATATCGCGATCACAAACCTTTCGAGTGCGTGGGCGAGGGCGCCGAGGCGCGTGCCGCGATGGCCGCGCTGGCACGGCGTCCGGAGTGGCGCGAGGACGCGCTGGTGGCGCGCTTTCGCGGCGAGATCCTGCCGCAGCTCGATGCCGGTGCGCTGGCGCTGGAGCCGTGGCTCGCGCCTGCGGGCGCGCATGGCGTGCCCGCGCGCCTGCGCGCGGCGCTGGATTTTCTGCGCGCGTGAACACGCCGCTGCCGCGTTTCGCCGATCTCGCCGGGCGGCGCGTGGCGGTGTGGGGCTATGGCCGCGAAGGCCGCGCCGCGCTGCGCGCGCTGGCGCTACGCCTGCCGCGGCAGCCGCTGACGCTGTGGTGTGGCGCCGATGAGGCCGCCGTGGCGCGCGCCGAACATCCCGCGCTCGCGGTGCTCGGTGCCGCGCCCGATGCCGCCGCGCTGACGCAATTCGACTGGGTGATCAAATCACCGGGCATCAGCGCCTATCGGCCCGAGATCGCCGCCGCGCAGGCGCAAGGCACGCGCTTCATCTCCGGCACCGCGCTGTGGTTTGGCGAGCGCGCGGAGGCGCGCGTGGTCGGCGTCACCGGCACCAAGGGCAAGAGCACCACCAGCGCGCTGCTGGCGCATCTAGCGCGCGCGCTGGGCTGGCGCACCGCGCTGGCCGGCAACATCGGTTTGCCGCTGCTGGAATTGCTCGATGATGACGCCGCGCTGTGGGTGCTGGAGCTGTCCAGTTTTCAGACCGGCGACAGCGGGCCGCTGACGCTGGGCGTGATCACCAATCTGCACGAGGAACATCTGGACTGGCACGGCACGCCGCAGCGTTACCGCGCCGACAAGCTGCGCCTCGCCGCCGCCGCGCGCACGCTGTTGGTCGATGCCGCGCAGCCGGCGCTGCTGGATGCCACCGCAGTGCATCCCGCGCGCAGGCTGTACGGCGAGGCGCGAGGCTGGCACGTGGCGCAGGGTGCACTATGGCGCGCCGACACGCGCGTGTTTGACCTCGCGCAATTCGCCTTGCCCGGCGCGCACAACGCGCGCAATGCCTGCGCGGCACTGGGCGCGCTGGAGATACTCGGCGGCGATGCCGTGGCCGCGGCGCCCGCGCTGGCGCGTTTCCGCGGCCTGCCGCATCGCCTGCAGTGGCTGGGCGCGCGCGATGCGCTCACCTGGATCGATGATTCCATCAGCACCACGCCGGATGCCACGCGCGCGGCGCTGGAAAGCCTGCCCGGCGCGGTGGTGACGCTGATTCTCGGCGGCCACGAACGCGGCCTCGACTGGGCGCCGTTCGCCACCTGGCTGGCGGCGCATGCGCCGCATGCGGTGATCGCGCAGGGCGCCAACGCCGCGCGCATCGCCGCCGCGCTGCACGTGGCGGGCCTGGCACCACCATGCGCGGACGATCTCGAAGCGGCGCTGCGCTTGGCGCGCTCGCTCACCGCGCCGGGTGGCGTGGTGCTGCTGTCGCCCGGCGCGCCCAGCTTCGATCAGTTCCGCGACTACGCCGCGCGCGGCCGACGCTTCGCCGAACTGGCCGGCTTCGATCCGGCGACGCCGGGCGAAATCGGCGGGCTGGGCATCGCCTGAGCGCCGCGCGCGCGGCTAGACTCGGACCAATCCAGACAACACGGAATTCCACGATGAACGAGTGCGACCAACCCGAGCCCCCCGGGGGCGACACCGCGCCGCTGAAGCGCTACCGCGTGTGGGATCTGACCACGCGCATGATCCACTGGGCGCTGGTGTTGCTGGTGCTGCTGCAATACGCCACCGCCGAATGGGGCTGGCTGTCGATGCAGTGGCACTTTTATTTCGGCTACGCGATCCTGGTGCTGGTGGGCGTGCGCGTGCTGTGGGGTTTCGTCGGCTCCGACAGCAGCCGCTTCAGCCAGTTCGTGCATGGCCCGCGCGGCATCGCGGCGTACATGCGCGGCACGTTGTGGCGCAAGTTCGGGCATCCGCTGGGGCACAACCCGCTGGGCGCGCTGTCGGTACTGGCGCTGCTGGCGTTGCTGCTGATCCAGGGCGTCAGCGGGTTGTTCGCCAGCGACGCCATCACCGTGTTCGGCCCGCTCAGCGGGCGCGTGTCCGACGCCACCGTGCGCCTGATGACGCGCATCCACGAGATCAATCAGAACATCCTGCTGGCCTTCATCGGCCTGCATATCGCCGCCGTGCTGCTGCACGTGCTGGTGCGCCGCGAGAACAACCTGGTCGTCGCCATGATCACCGGCTGGAAACGCCTGCGCCACGACCCCGGCCTGCGCTTCGTCAGCATCGGCGGCGCGCTGCTGCTGGCCGCCGCGCTGGCGTTTCTGCTGTGGGCCGTGGTGCGCTGGGGGCAGGCGGTGTCGGCGTATTGATCTGGCCAGAGGACGCCTGCGCAGCATCGCATCAGGCTGCCGAATCCACTTGCCAACCCGGGAACACCAGCACGGCCGGATGGCAGCGCAGCGCGCGTGCAAGGATTTTCGCGCGTTCGACACCCAGATTGACGCGCCCGTTCTCGATGCTGGAAATCGTGGTTTGCGGAATGCCGCAGCGCGCGGAAAGCTGCGTCTGGCTGAAACCTTGCAACTCACGAATGATGCGCACCGACTCGCCAGGTGTCACGGCAATGCGCGTTTTGGCAGGGATGTAATTACTCATGTCAGCGTTTCAGGTCGTCGTGGTTGCGCCTCGCCATGTTCAAGGCGTTCGGCGAGCACGCGCAGGGCAAGCACTTCGGCCTTGGTCATGGCTTCCTGCGCCGAGTTTCCGTAGGCGAGTACGCCGGGAAGTTGTGCGACCTCGGCCAGCCAACGGCCGTCATCTTCGCGTTCGCAATCGAGCGTGAATTTCATTGGAGCCTCCTGAACTGCGTGGAGTCTGGCGTCAGTATCCTGATGTGGCGCAACGTCGGCGTGCAAACCACGCCGCATCAAGACGCAGGGCTGCGCTTGATGAAGCGACGCTCATCGGATACGTAGCCTCTGCACGCGTAGAACCGGTGCGCGGCCGCGCGCTGATCGCCGCTGGTGACCTCATGGCGCAGGCAGTTTTGCGCCGCGAACCAGCGTTCGATGGCGGCGAGCAGGGCCGTGCCGACGCCGCGCCCTCGCGCGTCGCGCGCCACCACCAGCGCGGTGATGCGGCCCAGGTTGCCGGGCTGGTGCAGCAGCGGAATCCGGTGCCCGGCGATCAGTCCCGCGAGACGTCCGGCTTCACCATCGGCCACCAGCACGCGCGAGGCGTTGCTGCCCGCGTAGATCGCCATCTGCGCGGACACCGATTGCGGCGTGCCCGGATAGCCCAACTCATGCAGCAGCGGCAACAGCAGTGCGCTGTCATCGATGCCTGCCGCGCGGATGCGCATGGCGATGTCCGCGGTCACGCGCGTACCGCCACATACTCGAATGCCCAGTAGTGCGGCCATAGCGTGAGCGCGCCGTGCGTGCCGAGTCCGGCGATCGCGGTCTGCAATTCGGATTCGGTGGGGAAGTTTTTTAGTACACGGTATGTCGAACCATCGGCGAGCGTTCGCGTTTGCCAGGTGTCGCCATCTGTGTCCTGTTCGGTGATGCGCGAGCTGCTGCCTTCGACGTAGCGGTTGTCCAGCAGCACGACCCGCGCGCCCGGGCGCAGGTGCCTGCCCAGGCCCAGCAGGAATTCGCGGCGCCGGTTGCGCGGAACATGCGAGAACCAGAAGCCCGCGAACGCGGCATCGAACGTGGCGAGATCGGATGGCAGCATCCAGGCATCGCCGGTGATGAAACGCACCGTGGCTGCGGCTATGCGACTCGCTGCGATGCGTAGGGTCTCGGGGGCAGAATCCATCGCCACGATCGCCGCGGCATTCGGTGCGATGAATTGCGTCCAGTAGCCCGTGCCGCAAGCGATCTCCAGCACGCTGCGGCCCGCGAAGCGCGGCGGCAACCAGCTTTCGATGGCGCGCAAGTCGGCCTGGCGCTCGGGCTTCCGGTACACAGCGTCGTATTCGGATGCGCGCGCGGCGTAGTACGACTGCATGGAAGAATCTGGCGCCAGCATGGGACTAAGCCGAAGTCTCGTTTTGCCGGATGCTCGTATCGAGCCGCGGGGCTGTCAATCGGAATGCGTAGTGCACGATCAGGCATTGGCCTGAACAAGTCGCGCACTTGGGGCGGAATGGCGGACGTTTCGCGCCAGGTGACACCGATGCGCCGCGACCCCGTCCTGCGCTTCGTCAACATCAGTGGCGCGCTGCTGTTGGCGTCCGCGCTGGCGTTGCTGCTCTGGGCCATCGTGCGCTGGGGCCAGGCGGTGGCGGCGTATTGAATTGGATCGGTGCATGTGTGCGAGCGCGCGGGGTCGGCAGGGTTTGCTGCCCTCGCATCACAGGTTTTCCGGCTGCAACCCGGTGTGTCTGGCCATGCGCGAGCATGCGCGGGCCCAGTTCCTCGCCATCATGAAATGCGAAGACGAAATCGGGCCAGCCCTCGCGGGCGAGCGTGCGGTGATAACCGGACTGGCGCTTGATCGTCCAGCCAAGCCGGAGCAAGGCGGACAGTACGCGTTTGGCCTTGGTCGAAGGCCACTGGCTCATGCTGCGGCGGACACCGAGATGCTGATGTCGAGCGGTTGCGCCTCGCCATGTTCAAGGCGTTCGGCGAGCACGCGCAGGGCCAGCGCTTCGGCCTTGGTCATGGCTTCCTGCGCCGAGTTAACGTTGTCGTTGTAGACCCAGCCCTCGTTGCCGGTGTTGTACGGCGGGTCGATGTAGATGCACTTCACCTGCCCGGCGTAGCGCGGCAGCAGCGCCTTCAGCGCCAGCAGGTTGTCGCCTTGCACAATCAGGTTGTTCGACGCATCCATGCGCCTCACCCCTGCGGGGCTGGCGCGCCGATTCGCTCCCGGCGAATCGGCGCCGCTGTCGGCGCCCGTTTGGACGCCATCGCCGCAGGACAACTCCGCCACCGGCTCCAGCAGCCGGTAGGGCACGTCCTGGTGATGGGTGACGACGGCGTCCTTGCCGATCCAGTTCAAGGTGGGCATGCGTGTTCCTGGTTCCGGTCAGGACCTGCCCGGCGGCAGGTCGGGGTTGTCGTGGCGGTTGCTGGCTGCATGCAGTGTCGCGGCCACCGTCGCGCAGGCCGCGAGCACATCGCGCAGCAGCCGTGGCTGGACATCCACATGGCCTTCGTACTCGGTCAAATTGCGCAGGTCGTGGGCCTTGGCCAGTACGCGCCAGACCTCGGGGCCGAGCCCCGGTGTGTGCGGCAGAACCTGGAACACGATGTAGCGGTGACGGGCGCGGTAGCCATGCTTGCGCAATGCGGCCAGGCACAGGGCGCGTGCGGCGTTGTAGGCCAGGTCGAAGCGGCTTTCCGGCGCGAGCGTTTCGTTGCGGGCATCCGCCAGGCGGGCCAGGCCGGAGCGGATCAGGCCGGCGATTTCGGCGGCGTCAGCCGCTTCCGCATGCAGCGGTTTGCCGGTGCCGGTCAGGTGCTCAAGCGGCGAGGGCATCGTCGCTCCCGATCAGCCAGAGTCGTGGTTGTGCCAGCACGCGGGTGACGAAGCTGTTGCCGGCGGCGATGCGCTTGCGCAGTTCATCGCGGCTATAGAGCGTGGGGTTGATCTCGCGCCCAAGTCGCTGCATCAGCGGGTGCAGGGCGGTCATGGCGTCGGCATAGGTGAGCGGGTCCGAAACGATCAGCAGGTCGATGTCACTGGCCGCGGTATCGCTGCGTTTGGCGACCGAGCCATGCACGAAGGCCGCATCGATGCGATCGGCCAGCGGCGCCAGTGCCGCGCGCAGTGGCGCCGCCAGGCCGAAGGTCTTGCGCACGATGGCGGCGAGCTCGTCGTGGATCGGCGAATCGGGATTGGCGCGGTAGCGCTTCTGGTTGCCAGACTGCGCCATGGTCAGCAGACCGCTGCCGGTCAGGCGCGCCAGTTCGCGCTGCACCGCGCCGCTGCCGGCGCCGGTGGTCTGGATCAATTCGCTCACGGTGTAACTGCGGCCGGGCGCGCTGAACAGACAGGCCAGCACACGCTGCTGGGTGGTGGTGAACAGCGCGTCGGACAGGTTGGCACTGGCGTACAACGCCGCGGCTTCGCTGATCCGGGGCTGGCGGTGATGGCGGGCCGACTTGATACCCATACTGGGCACGAGATTGCCCAATATGGGCAGATGCAAGTTTTGGATGCGGGTGCCTGCCGCCGCATCGGGCGCGCCGCGCGCGATGCGCACCTGGGCCACACTACTTTTCCACCCGGTATTTCAGGCTGAAGCGGTTGTACAGCGCCGAGGACTGCGCTTCGAAATCGAACAGGCGCGAGAGCTTGTAGCGCAGGGTCACGATCTGGCCGGGGGTGAACAGGCCGACGCCGTAGCCCACGTACAGGCGCGGCGAGAGGTATTTGCCCACGGTCAGCGCGGCGCCGCCGAGGTTGGTGTTGTCACCGACACTGGCATCCACGCCGATGCGCGCGCCGATTTCCTTGGCCAGCAGGTTGCCGCCGGCGCTGCCCAGCGCCTGCGCGGCGGAGTTGAGCATGTTGCCCTGGCCGCTTTTCAGCGCCGACAGCGGCTTGCCGGTGATCAGGTACGACAGCGCCTCGCTCTGCTGCATCGCCGGCGTCGAGAACACCTGCAGCACCGGCTGCTGCGCGGTGCCGGTGATGCGCAGACCAGGGGTGACATCGGGCAGCACGCGCTCGGCGGTCAGATCGAGGCCGGGGTTGTCCAGCGGCGTGCCGGCGAACAGCAGGCGGCTTTGCTTCAGGGTGAGATCCTGGCCGTAGGCGCGGTAGGTGCCGCTGACGCCAATCTCGCCGCGGCCGGTGGGCGCGCGGCCGGGTTGCTCGTCCACGCGCAGTTGTCCGCTCAGCTTGCCGTCGAGGCCAAAGCCGCGCAGCTTCACCGCATCGCCCAGTTGCACCAGTACGCTGGCGCGCAGCGGCAGCGGCGCCGATTTGGCCAGCGGCGGCGCGTTGACGATGACTACATCGGGCGAGGACTGCGCGGCACCGGCGCCGGGCAGCTTGGCCAGGTCCAATTGCGCGCTGGGGATCAGCACCGAGCCGTCCAGCACGTAGCCCGTTGCGCTGCGCGTGAAGCGCAGATCAGGGCTGACCTGCACGCGCGCGGCGGGCAGATCGGCGGCGAGGATATTCTGGCCCTTGAGCGTGAGCGCGAAATCCTGCGTGGTGCCCGTACCTTGCATGGCCAGTGTGCCGCCGCCGGATTGCAGGCTGCCATCGATGCTGAGCGCGCCATTGGCGGCGCGCGAGATTCTCATGGCGCCCCGCTTGAAGTGCAGGCCCAGCAGCGGCAGCTCGGCGGTGAAGCCGCTGACGTTGGCGGCGCCGTTGAGTGCGGGTGCGCGCAGCGTGCCGGCCAGCGCGAAGTCGGCGCTCAGCGTGCCCTCGACGCGCGCCAATTGCGGCACGAAGGGCTCGATCATGTGCAACTGCGGCAGGGTCAACCGGATGCGCCCGGTCAGCGCCTGCTGCGCACCGCTGAGCGTGGCGTTGGCATCCAGCGTGCCGGCCGGCAGCAGCGCCGCGTGCGCGCTGAACTGGCCGGACTGCGCGCCGATCGTGGCCTGCACGCTGAAATCACGCCAACCCAGCGGTTGCGCGGCGTAGCCGGGCAGGCTCAGGTTGCCGCCGGGCGATTGCAGTTGCGCGTGGCCACGCAGATGCAGGGCGGCATCGAAGCTGAGTGCGCCAGCGCCATCGAGCAATCCTTGCACGCGCAGGCCAGCGGGCAGGGTGGCGAGCGCGGCGAGACTGGCCAGCGGCAGTGCGTTGAGGCGGTAATCGAGCGTGCCGCTGCCGTTCGCGGCGCGGCTGCCGGCCACGCACAGTTGCGCGGCGGCCTGCGCCAGACAGGCATCGGCCAGGCTGAAGGCGCCGGCGTGATAACGCCACGCGGCCGGCGCGCGCAGCGTCCACGCGGTTTGCCGCGCGGGCGTGAGTTGCAGGCTGCGCAGTTCGCCCTGCCAATCCCGCGCGCTGGTGCCGCCGGCGCTGGCGTCGAGCGCGACGCGGCCCAGCGTGCCGCTGGCATCCGCATGCAGGGTGAGCGCCTGCTGGCGGCCGGCGACGCGCACGTCGAGCGTGTCCAGCCTCCGCGTGCCGAGCTGCAGCGCACGCGCGCTGAGCTGCGCATCGCCGCGCGGCGCGGTCAAGTCATGCACGCGTGCGCGCAGCGTGGCGCTGGCGAGGCTCAGGCTGGCGTAGCGCAGATCGCTGGCCACAAGTTGGGTATCGATATCCAGCCTGGGCCAGGTGCCGCGCGCGGCGATCGTGCCCTGGATGCGGCCGCTGTCCCGCGGCAGAAAATCGGCGAGGCTGCGCACGTCGATGCGCGCGCTGGCGCCAGCGCTGGTGCCGACATAGCGCAGCGTGCTGGCGCCCGAGGCCAGATCCAGCGTGCCCCGCGGCAACTGCCGCCCCCGCACGCCGAGATTGGCGCTGCCACGCAGCGCGCGCCCGCGCAGCGTGCCGCGCAGATCGTGCAGGACCAGCGTGCCGGCGGCGCCGCGCGCATCGAGTTGGCCGCTGCTGCCGAGGGCGAAGCTCAGATCGCCCGGCCACGCTGGCGCCAGCGGCGCCGGATCGAAGTGCGTGGCGGTGGCGGCGATGCGCCAAGCATGCGGCGCGGTCAGTGCCAGGTCGCCCTTGATGTCCAGCCCGCCGCGCGCCTGCAGCAGGCGCAGGCTGTCCACATCCAGCGTGTGCGTGTCGCCGTGCAAGGCAAGCCTGAATTGCGCGCGGCGCGTGCTGTTGGCACTGAGGCTGAAGCCCGACTGCACGCGGTAAGCCTGCGCGCTGCCCCGGAACCGCGCGCTGCCGGCACTGGTCAGGGTTTGCCCGACCAGCGCCGCCGGCAGTTGCACGCCTTGCCAGCGCAAAGTCAGATCGGCGGTGACGGGTTGTGCGGTGAGTGCGATACGGCCCTGTGCGTCGAGGCTTCCGGGCACGCGCGGCGAGTTCAGCGCGAGTTGCCTGAGCACCAGCGTGTGACCTGCGCGCCGCACGTCCAGCGTGCGCATCAGCAGCGGCCAGGCATCGATATCGAGCGTGCCGGCAAGCATGGCCTGCGCGGCGTCGCCGTGTCCCTGCAGATTCAGCGCCAGCGTGTGCGCGTTGCCCGGCAGCAGCATGGCCAAGGCGAAGCGCGGTGCGCTCAGCGCACCCTGCCACGCATACGGCGCGCGCGTGGCCAGTCGTGCGCGCAATGTGGCAGCGATGGGCGACTGCGCTGTGACCACCAGTGTGGCGGTGCGGCCGTCGCTGCGCGCGCCCAGCGTCAGCGCCAGCGCATGCGGCCGGCGCGGCACGCGCAGTTGCGCGCTGAACTCGCCGGGCCAGCCGTCGTCGAAGCCGACGTGCCCTTGCGCGCGCAGCGCGAGTCGTGGCGAATCCAGCGTGAGCGCACCCAGCGCCAGGCGTGAGTCAGTCCACGCCGCATTGCGCAGGCTCAGCGAGGTCAGCACCAGCACGCGCTGTTGCTGGCGCAGGATCACGCCGTCGCGCAGCGTGGCTTGCGCGATGCGGATGTCCAGCGGCGCGCGCAGATCCAGCGGCTGGTTGCTGGACGGCTGCGGCGCGGGCAGGCTGACGCGCAGGCCGCTGGCGTCGAGCCGCGTGATGTCCAGGCGTTTGCGCAGCAGCGCCAGCGGCGCATAGTCGAGCCGCGCCGCGGCGATGCTCACGCGCAATCCATCCGCGCCGCGCCAGCGCACGCCGCGCAGTCGCAGCGGCCCCCACAATCGTCCTTGCGCCTGCTGCACCGTGAGCGCGCCATGCGTGAGCGCACGTGCGCGCGCCAGGGTGAAGTCCAGCCCGCTTTGCGTGCCCAGCAGCCAGACACTGGCCGCGATCAGCAACAACAAGGCTGCGCCCGGCAGCGCCAGCAGCCAGCGCAGACGATGCTTGCGCGGCTGCGGTGTGGTCGCGGCGGCGGGGTCGCGCGGTGTGTCCACGGACGCACTCATCGATGGGCACTCACAGATCGGGTCCGATGCTGATGTTCAAACCCATCCCGTGCGCGTAGCGATCGTCGATGGGAAAGCCGAAGTCCACGCGCACCGGTCCCACCGGCGAGATCCAGCGCAGGCCGAAGCCGACGGCTTGGTGCATCTGGAAATCGCTGCCGTTGAAGGCATCGCCGCCGTCGGCGAACAGCGCCACGCCCCACTTGGGCAGGAAGTAGTGCTCAAAGGTGGCGCTGGCCACCAGCAGATCGCGGCCGCCGATCACCAACCCTTGCGCGTTGCGCGGGCCGATGGTCTGGTAGCCGTAGCCGCGGATCGAGCGATCGCCACCGGCGAAGAAGCGCAGTTGCGGCGGCAGCGCGTTGAAGTTCCGCACCCAGGTGGCGCCGGCGCTGCCGCGCAGGATGATGCGATTGCGCGGCGCCAGGGTGTGTATCCAGGTGCCATCCAGGGTCATCTGCGTGAACGCGGTGGTGGATAGCGGCGCGCCGGCGCGGGCGGTGACGCTCACCGCCCAGCCGTTGCGCACGTAGATGGGATTGGCGCCTTTTTTCCGGATCACACTGGCCTCGGCATAGAGCAGCGTCGAGTTGCCGTTCTCGCCGCCAACGACGTAATCGCCGGACAGGGCATTCAGTCCGAAGCTGCTGCTGAAACCATGCCATTCGCGCGACTCGTTGGCGGCCAGTCCCAAGGTGCGCGAGCGCGAGGTCGCGGTGTTCTCATCCAGCCAGTTGGCGCCGAAATTGAAATTCCGGTTGTCCTGCCCGGGGCGCGGAATGGTGTAGATGAGGCTGGCCGTTTTGAGATGCTGCGTGAGCAGCGTATTGAGCGCGGCCTTGTGCCCGTAGCGGTTCAGCCAGCGGCGGCGCACGCCACTCTCCACGCCGGCGCCGGTGTCGGTGCCATACAGCACGCCGGCGCTGTACACGGTGCGCTTGGCCGGCGTCACCTGCACCGCGACCGGCACCACCAGTTCTCGCGCTTGTCGCGGCTCGGGGTTCACCTCGATCATGGCGAAATAATCCGCGCCGGTCAGACGCTGTTGCAACTGCAGCAGCGCGTCCTGGCTGTAAAACTCACCCACGCGCCATGGCACGTAGCGCTGCAGAAATCCGGACACGAACTGCGAGCCGGTGAAGGTGACCGCGCCCAGTCTGTAACGCGGCCCCGGCGCCCAGGCCAGCGTGATCACTGCGCTGTGCGTTTCGGTATTCACCGCGATCTCATGCTGCGTGGCCCTGGCGTCGAGAAAGCCATCGGCCTGCAGCGCGGCCGTCACCGCCTGCTTGGAGCGCGTGTACATGGCTTGATCGAGGACCGCGCCGGTCCTGGGCGCGAACGCACGCACGCTGCGCCGTATCGCTGGCAGTTTCAATGCGTCAGCGGGCATGTCCAGATGCAGCGCGGTGACGCGCACCGGCGTGCCGGTGGCGATGCGCAGCGTCACCGTCCAGTTTTCATCGGCGGTCTTGCCGGCCACGCGCTTGTAGCTGCCCGCAACGAGCCGTGCATCGAAATAGCCGTAGGGTTGCAGCGCCTTGCGCACCTCGCCGGGCACGCTGGCGTAGAGACGATGCATCTGCGCCTCGCTGACCGCGCGATCGGCGTAGGGCGTCAGCGCCAGATTGGCGCGCAACGCTGCGGCCAGCGGTTTGTCGATGCCGCTGATCTCGATGCGCACGCCAGCTTGCGCCAGCGCCGGCAGCAACAGCATCAGGAGGGACAGCAGGACACGCCTTGAATAACCCGTCATTCCCGCGCAGGCGGAAATCCGTCGCATGCGACGCGCGTGCGGATGCATCTGCCCCGTCATGCCCGCGCTTGACTCCCCCTCTCCCGCCGGGAGAGGGGTGGGGGGTGAGGGTACGGCGCTTGCCACAACCGCCACGCAAGCCAACCCTCACCCCAACCCTCTCCCGAGGGGAGAGGGGGCCAATCCCCCGCCAATGTCATCCCAGCGCAGGCGGGAGGCGCTTCAGCAACAGCGAAGTGGGTCATCCACGGAAACAGGCCTGGGTTCCCGCCTGCGCGGGAACGACGAACACGGGGTTTTTCGCGGTGCACCGGGGTGCTGGACAGCTTGCGGCGCATCGCTCGGCGATCGGTTCCTTCGATGCGCCGAGTGTACCGGGTCGCGGTGTGATGCCGAGATATACGCAGTGACGCGATCGCTCAGCGCCCGATATCGCGCAGCGGTGCGCCGTCCATCAGCTTGCACTCGATGTGTTCGAGGGTGACGCCCTTGGTCTCGGGCACCAGCGCCCAGGTGAACAGCAGGAACAGCACATTGAAGCCGGCGTACAACCAGAACGTGTAGGCGTGGCCAAGGTGGTTGAGCAGGGTCAGGAAGGTGACGCCGACGAGGAAGGTACCGACCCAGTTGGTGACGGTGGACACGCCGATGCCGAAGTCGCGGCCCTTCAGCGGCTGGATCTCCGAGCACAGCGTCCATACCAGGGGACCGGCCGAA
Organism: Metallibacterium sp.; assembly: GCF_054637675.1. Taxonomy (NCBI): domain Bacteria; kingdom Pseudomonadati; phylum Pseudomonadota; class Gammaproteobacteria; order Lysobacterales; family Rhodanobacteraceae; genus Metallibacterium; species Metallibacterium sp. The sequence goes on along the minus strand of NZ_JBTSRB010000021.1, from coordinate 8,634 downwards.
AACGCGAAGCCGATGACGAACACCAGCAGCATGCCGACCGCCAACAGGCGCTCGACCTGCGTGGCCATGCCCAGATGCATCAGCAACCCGACCACGCCCAGACCCACGGCCATCACCACGAAGCCGGCGTACAGGATCGGCTTGCGCCCGATGCGGTCGACGAAACCAATCGCGATGAAGGTGGCCAGTACGTTGGTCAGGCCGACCACGGCGGTGAACCACATCGACGCGCTGGTGGCATAGCCCATGTCGGCGAAGATGCGCGGCGCGTAGTACATCACCACGTTGATGCCGGTGAGCTGCTGCACCACCTGCAGCAGGATGCCGAGGCCCACCGAACGGCGGAAATGGCGGTTCTGCAGAAACAGGTGCCAGCCCTGTTGCGGCGTGCGCAATTGTTCCTCGATCGCGGCGACCTCGCGCGTGACCACGGCGGCGTCGCCGCGCAGCTTGCCCAGCACCTGGCGGGCATCGTCCTTGCGCCCGCGCATCAGCAGCCAGCGCGGGCTTTCCGGCAGGCTCAGCACGCCGAGTAGAAACAGCGCGCCGGGCAGGGCGATGATGCCCAGCATCCAGCGCCAGCTTTCGCTGTAGCTGAAGGCGGTATCGGACAGGAATGCCAGAAAGATGCCGATGGTGATCATCAACTGGTAGGTCGAGATCATCGCGCCGCGCTTGTCCTCGGGCGCGATCTCGGCCAGATATAGCGGCGCGGTGAACGCGGCCACGCCGATGGCCAGGCCCAGCACCAGGCGCGCGCCGATCAGTGAATCGGGCGACCACGCCGCCGCGCTCAGCGCGGAGCCGATCACGAATAGCGTCGCGCTGAAGATCAGCGAGCGCTTGCGTCCGAAGTGGCCGGACAGCCATGCCGCCAATGCCGCGCCGAGGGCCGCGCCCAGCATCATGCTGCTGACGATGTGCTCGATAGCGCGGTCGTCGATGGCGAAATCGCGCTGGATGAACTGCTGCGCGCCGGAGATCACGCCCACATCCAGCCCGAACATCAGCCCCGCCAGCGCCGCGAGGGTGGCGGTGAACACAATGTGGCGGCGCGCTTGCGCGGCGCTGGATGACATGACTGCACTCATGGTGGATTCCTCGAGGGGGGGGGCGCTGCGCGTTGACGCTGTACGGCGCCTGCCGCCGCGACGCTGGCGTTATATAGCAGTGTGGTGTGCGTGGCGGGCGTACTCGCTCGCGCAGGCGATGAATACGTATTCATCAGCGGCGGCAAGTGTAGTGCACGCGGCTAAAGTGCAGACCATCGGGACGCCAGTCGACATGGGCATGGATTCCCGCAACCACTGCGGCTCGCGCCCGATGATCGCGTGCGGGTCTTCACGGGGAACCGATGGCCGTCGAACCTACCGCGCTCGCCGATGCGAATGCCGCCGCCACCGCACAGGGTGAAAACGCGCGACATGCCGCCACCGCGGCCACGCCGTGGTGGCGCGGCGCGGTGATCTACCAGATTTATCCGCGCAGTTTTCTCGATAGCGACGGCAATGGCGTCGGCGATCTGCCCGGCATCCTGGCGCGTCTTGACTACATCGCCAGCCTCGGCGTGGATGCGATCTGGATCGCGCCGTTCTTCAAATCGCCGATGGCCGATTTCGGCTACGACATCGCCGATTACCATGCCGTCGACCCGCTGTTCGGCACGCTGCACGACTTCGATCGGCTGCTGGCCGCGGCGCACGCGCGCGGACTGCGCGTGATGATCGATCAGGTGCTCAGCCACACCTCGATCGAGCATGCCTGGTTTCGCGAAAGCCGCCAAAGCCGCGACAACCCCAAGGCCGACTGGTACGTGTGGGCCGACGCCAAGCCCGATGGCACGCCACCCAACAACTGGTTGTCCAACAACGGTGGCCCGGCGTGGACCTGGGAGCCGCGCCGCCAGCAGTACTACCTGCACAATTTCCTCGATGCGCAACCGGATCTGAACTTCCACAACCCGGCGGTGCGCGCGGCGGCGCTGGACAACGTGCGCTTCTGGCTGGAGCGCGGCGTCGATGGCGTGCGTCTGGATGCGATCAACTTCTGCTTTCACGATGCGCTGCTGCGCGACAACCCGCCCAAGCCGGCGCACGCGCGCACAGGGCGCGGCTTCAGCGCCGACAATCCGTATGCGTTCCAGTACCACTGGTACAACAACACCCAGCCCGAGAACCTGGCGTTTCTGGAGCAACTGCGCGCGCTGCTCGAGCGCTATCCAGAAACCGCCGCGCTAGGCGAGATCGCGTCCGAGGATTCGCTGGCGACGATGGCCGAATACACCCAGCCCGGGCGCCTGCACATGGGCTACAGCTTCGAGTTGCTGACCGAGGAATTTTCCGCGCGCCATGTGCGCGAAACCGTCAGCACGCTGGAAGCCAGCTTGCGCGCGGGTTGGCCATGCTGGGCGATCTCCAACCACGATGTCGCACGCGTGGCCACGCGCTGGGGCGGCGCCAATCCCAGCTCCGCGCAGATCACGCAAATGAGCGTGCTGGCGCTGTGCCTGCGCGGCTCGATTTGCGTGTATCAGGGCGAGGAGCTGGGCTTGCCCGAGGCCGAGGTGCCGTTCGAGGCGTTGCGCGATCCTTATGGCATCGCGTTCTGGCCCAACTTCAAGGGTCGCGACGGTTGCCGCACGCCGATGCCATGGGACGACAGCGACAAGGCCGGCTTCACCAACGGCGCACCGTGGTTGCCGCTGCCTCTGGCGCATCGAAGTCTCGCGGTCGCGGTACAGGAGCGCGACGCGCAGTCGCCGTTGCAACGTTTTCGCGCATTCGTCGCGTGGCGCAAGCGGCAGCCGGCGCTGCGCGGCGGCGCGATTCGTTTGCTCGATCTGCCGGAGCCGCTGCTGGGTTTCGTGCGCAGCGCGGGCGGCGATGAAATCCTCGTGTTGTTCAATCTCGATTCCAACCCGCGCAGCGTCACGCTGCCCGCGGGCGCATGGCAGGCACTGGCCCACGCCGGTCCCGATGCGGGCCGCATCGACCGCAACACGGCGCATCTGCCCGCGTTCGGCGTGCTGTTCGCGCGCGGCGCCTGAGCCGTGCGCGGCGCGCCGAGCGACTTGCTGCATCCGCATCCGCGCGTTGGTTCGCGTGGCCAGCATGCATGCGCGTGACCGCCGCGCACGACATGGTCGGATTCCCAAGGTGCGCGGCATGAATACGTATGCACAGGTCTTCCAGCGCGCGCCGCGAGTCCTACCATCCATTTAACGCCGGCGTGACCAATCGCATGCGCCCGCGCAACAACTCGCGATGCCAGTGCAAGCTGCGCACCGCCCGCACTGCCCAACATGATTCCCGGAGGGGGAAATGATCCAGCTCAAGCGCAACGTACTCGCCATGGCCCTGGCCTCGATCGGTGTCTGTGCCTATGGCATGGCGCAGGCGGCGCCGACGCCGCTACCGCGGAACGCGAGTGATACTGCCGCCGCGACCGCGGGCAGTGCCCAGGATTCGCAACAGACCGGCGCCAAAACCAGCGCACGCGAGACCAAGAAGGAAGAAGAAGCCAAGGCCAAGCAATTGGGCGTGGTCGCGGTGACTGGTTTCGTCAGCAGCATCACCAATTCAACCGCCATCCAGCGCTACTCCAGCGAGATCGTCGAAGCGGTTTCGGCCGAGCAGATCGGCAAGCTGCCCGGCATCAGTATCGCCGACACATTGGGCCGCATGCCGGGCCTGGCGGTGCAGACGCTCAACGGCCGTCCGCAGGTGGTGTCCATCCACGGCTTCGGTCCGGACTTCAGCACCGCGCTGGTCAACGGCAACGAGCAAGTCAGTACCGGCAACAGCCGCGGCGTGCAATACGACCAGTACCCGGCGAGCTGGTTCAACAGCGTGGTGGTGTACCTGACACCCAAGGCCAGCCTGATGGGCCAGGGCCTGGCGGGCACGGTGGACCTGCGCACCATCCAGCCGCTGGACGAGCCCCACAGTATCGCGGCCTTCAATGCGGGGTACATGTGGAACAGCCAGTCCACGCTTTCGCCGGGTTTCAGCAACCAGGGTTACTCGGTCAACGGAATCTGGGCGGACCAGTTTTTCAACAACACCTTCGGCGTGGCGTTGGGCGTGGACTTGCAGAAGAGTCCCACGCAGATCGAGCACCAGCAGCCGTGGGGCTATCCCAATGTCAGCAACGGCGGCCCGGTGGTGGTGGGCGGCGACAAGAACTACGGTTTTTCCGATCTGCTCGGCCGCACCGGTCTGCTGGGTACCTTGCAGTGGCGCCCGTCGAAAAACTTCACCAGCACGCTGACCACGACTTACGACGACTTCCGTGAGGACCAGCAGGCGAAAGGCATCGAGTTCCCGCTGTTCTGGAGCGCGGCGCACCTGCAGCCGGGTTACACCGTCAACAACGGTTTCGTCACCAGCGGCACTTACAACAACGTCAAGGCAGTGGTGCGCAACGACTACAACAGCAATTACGCCAGGGTCTACAACATCGACTGGAACAACAAGTACCGCATCAACGAAGACTGGTCGGCCGATGTCGACGCCAACTACTCGCGCGCCAATCGCCGCAGCTTTCTGATGGAGTCCTACAGCGGCACCGGATATACCCCGGCCAATGGCGCCACCGACACCATCGGCTTCACCGAGCTCGGCAGCGGCCTGCTGTATTTCAATCCCACGTTGAACTATGCGTCCAACCAGTTCGTGTTGACCGATCCGCAGGGCTGGGGTGCGGGTGCCTCTCCGTCGATCGTGCAGGCTGGCTTCATCAACGCGCCGCGCACGACTGACTACATCGCGGATCTGCGCGCCGGCCTCAAGCGTGATTTCGAGAGCGGCCCGTTCTCGAGCGTGCAATTCGGCATCGACCGCAAGACGCGCAACAAGACCTACAACCTCGACCAGTACTTCCTGACCCTGCCCAACGGCAGCCAGACTTACACCACCGTGCCGATCGGCGCGCAGACGGCGCCCATCCCCGCGGCGGCGCTGGTCAATGGCGGCAGTTGCGATCCGCTGGCGTTCATGGGAGTGGGTCCGCAGGTTTGCTACAACCCGCTGTACCTGCTCAACAACGGCTACTACACCGTGTTCCCCACGTCGTTGTCTTCCATCGGGGTGCCACCCAATTGGAAGGTGCATGAGATCGACACGACGCCCTATGTCCAGTTCAACCTCGATACGCACGTCGGTCCGATCCCGCTGACCGGCAATTTCGGACTGCAGGTGGCGCATACGCTGCAGGGTGCCAGCGGCCAGCGTGTGACACCCAGTAACGGCGTAGGCGGCCATGGTGCGCAAGTCCAACTGGTGCCGGTTTCCGGTGGCACCAGCTACACGCGCTATCTGCCCAGCATGAACCTGATCTTCGGGCTGACCGACAACACCGATTTGCGCGTCAGCGCGGCACGGGTGATGGCACGCGCGCGCATGGACCAGATGAACGCCAGCATGAGCATCAACACCAACATCACGCAACTGCTTTCGACCAACCCGAACCAGGCTTACTTCAGCGCGTCGGGCGGCAATCCCAAACTGCTGCCGACCATGGCCGACGACTACAACATCAGTCTGGAGCACTACTTCGAGGGCAATCAGGGCTATGTCGCTGCCTCGGCCTACTTCCTGGAGTTGCACGACTACATCAATCCCAATGCAGCCTACCTGGCCAATTTCACCCCGTTCATCAGCAGCTATCTGAGCCCTGCGGAGCAACAACAGTTGGGTACGCCGCTGGGCATCGTCTCCGGGCCGGTCAACAACGGTTCTGGCAACGTCAAGGGCGCGCAGGCCACGGCCAGCGTTCCGCTGAAGCTGCTGACGCCTGTGCTGAATGATTTCGGCGTGATCCTCAGCGCCGACTACACCAAGAGCTCACTGGTCTATGCCGGTAACACGACGCCGATCACGGTGCCCGGTTTGTCGAAGTGGGTGACCCAGGAAACCGTCTATTTCCAGCGTGGCGGTCTCCAGGCGCGTGTCAGCCGCAGCTACCGCAGCAGCTTCCTGGGCGAGGTCAGCGGCATCAGCGCCACGCGCATCCTGCAGACCATCCAGGGCGGCAGTTCCTACGACGCCCAGGTGAGCTACGCATTCAACAGCGGCCGCTTCAAGGGCATGACGCTGATCCTGCAGGGTTCCAACCTGACCAACAAGCGCTTCGTCACCTATCAGAACAACGATCCGCGTCAGGTGCTGATCTGGGAAAACTACGGTCGCAGCTACGAAGCCCTGGTGTCTTACAAGTTCCAGTGATTGCGTGTGCTTGGGAACACGCCCCGCCGTTTCACGGCGGGGCTTTTTTGATTTCTTCATGGTCGGACATGAACAGGTCGGCATAGGATGGCGTGCCGGGCGTGGAGCAAGGGCATGAGTGCGCAACCCATCGAGAGGATCGTGATCGTCGGCGGTGGCACCGCGGGTTGGATGACGGCGGCGCTGCTGGCCAAGGCTCTGGGCGGGACGGCGCGCATCGAGCTGGTGGAGTCCGAAGAGATCGGCACCATCGGCGTGGGCGAGGCGACGATTCCGCAAATACGCCATATCAATGCGTTCCTGGGGCTGGACGAAAACGAGGTGATGCGCGCCGCGCGCGCCACGTTCAAGCTGGGCATCCAGTTCAACGACTGGTTGCGCCCCGGCCATTCCTACATCCACGCCTTCAGCGACATCGGCTTGCCGCAGGGTGGGGTGCCGTTCCAGCATTACTGGCTGCGTGAGCGCGCGCAAGGCGGCACGCATGCCCTGTGGGATTATTCACTCAATGCGCAGGCCGCCGCCGCCGGCCGCTTCGCGCGCATGGAGCATGTCGGCGGCAGCCCGCTGACGGGCGTGCGCTGGGCTTACCATTTCGATGCCGGCCTGTACGCCGCGCATCTGCGCCGGGTGGCCGAGCATCTGGGCGTGGCGCACCGCGAGGGCCGCATCGTCGATGTCGATCTGCGCGGCGAGGACGGCTTCATCGCGGCGGTGAAGCTGGTCGATGGCACCCGCGTGGCCGGCGAGCTGTTCATCGACTGCTCGGGTTTTCGCGCGCTGCTGATCGAAGGCGCGCTGCATGCCGGTTACGACGACTGGCGGCAGTGGCTGCCCTGTGATCGCGCCCTGGCCGTGGCCAGTGCGCGCGTGCCGCCGATGCGGCCTTACACCCAGGCCAGCGCGCGACCGGCGGGCTGGCAGTGGCGCATTCCGCTGCAGCACCGCACCGGCAACGGCCATGTCTATTGCAGCGCATTCATCAGCGATGACGAAGCCGCCGCCACGCTGCTGGCCAACCTGGAGGGCGAGGCGCTGGGCGCGCCGCGCCCATTCCGCTTCACCGCCGGCATGCGCAAGCAAGTGTGGGCGCGCAACTGCGTGGCGCTGGGTCTGGCGGCCGGCTTCATGGAGCCGCTGGAGTCCACCACCATCCATCTGGTGCAGTCGGGCGTCGATCGCTTGCTGAAGCTGTTTCCAGATCGCGCATTCGACGCCGCGCTGTGCGCCGAGTTCAACCGTCAAACGCGTTTCGAGTACGAGCGCATCCGCGATTTCCTGATCCTGCACTACACCGCCAGCGAGCGCCGCGACACGCCGTTCTGGCGCCACTGCGCGGCCATCGCGCGGCCCGAGGCCCTGCAACAGAAGATCGAGGTATTCCGCGCCTGCGGGCAGATCTTCCGCGACGGCGAGGAGCTGTTCACCGAGGTGGGCTGGCAGCAGGTGCTGCTGGGGCAGGGCATCGAGCCGCAGGCCTATCATCGCCTGGCCGACGCCCTGGAGCCCACGCAGTTCCGCGAGTTTATGGGCAACCTGCGCACGCTGATCCAGCGCGCGGTGGCCGGCATGCCCGGTCACGCCGACTTCGTCGCCGAACACTGCATGGCGGCGGCTGCGGCCTGATCCAGGGTCACAGGGTTGGCGATGACCGCGGTCCGCTGCCCGGGCGACCCGTTGTTCGACATGCGGCTCACCCGCATCGACGCCACCGCCGGCCGATCGCGCCGCCGCCGTGGCCACAAGCATCGCGGCTTCCTCGGGTACCCTGATCTTGGTTTCCTGACAGTCTCCACGCGGAGCGCACACGCATGGCCAAGATCAACCTCGACACAGCCCCGGTCCGGCACGGCACCCGCTATCCGGCGCCCTACGATCAACCCTGCCGCGCGCGGCACCGCTGGCAGCTGGGCGACGCCGCCGGCCTGAGTCAGTTCGGCGTCAATCTGCTGCGCCTGCCCGCAGGCGAGTGGTCCAGCCAGCGCCACTGGCACGAGACCGAGGACGAGTTCATCTACGTACTGGAGGGCGAGGTGGTGCTGGTCACCGGCGCCGGCGAGGAACGGCTGTGTGCCGGCGACTGCGCCGGCTTCAAGGCCGGCGTGGCGAACGCGCATCACCTGCAGAATCGCAGCGGGCGCGAGGCGCTGATCCTGGAGGTCGGCACGCGCAATCCCGACGGCGACGGCGCGCACTACCCCGACATCGATCTCGACCTGCCGCGCGGCGCACGGCATTTCACGCATCGCGACGGCACGCCGTACTGAACACTACGCCCGCAGGGATCACCCGCAGGATGAAGCTGCCCCGTCATACCGGAGCCCAAGAAGCGATACTTTTCCCGCTACTTGGAGCTCACCATGCAATCGATTCCGCGTCGTATCTATACCGATGATTTCAAGGCCCAGGC
>NZ_JBTSRB010000020.1:0-49546 GCF_054637675.1 Metallibacterium sp. | reverse complement strand
GTACCAGTCGATGATGGCGGCCAGGTAGACGAAGCCGCGTGCCATCGAGATGTAGGTGATATCCATGGCCCAGATCTGGTTGGGCCGGGTGATGGCCGGACCACGCAGCCGGTAGGGATGGACCGATCCACTTAGCATCGTGCTCAAATTTCCTGAGCCACTTCTGTTTCGCGATCGACCAGGCAAGCTTTAGTAACGGCTTGCGCATGGCGACTTCACGCAACTTTGCAGCACACAGTCTCGTCTTGGGTTAGCATCCAAAACATGCACCGCCGTCCGCACCTCGCCCGCCGCACGCGCCTGCGCATCGCGCTGCTGGCGCTGTGCGCGCTGCTGTTCCAGCAGTTGGCGCTGGTGGCGTACGCCTGCTCGCTGCCGCAGGCCGCGGTACCCGTGCAGGCGGCGATGCAGTCGATGGCGAGCATGCCGGGTTGCGGCGGCATGACGAGCATGATTCAGCATGCGCGCGCGTTGTGCGTGCAGCATTGCGCACAGCCGGCACCGGCGCCGCAGGACGCGCGCGCGCCCATGGTGCCCGCGCTGGCGTTGCCGCCGCAGCCACCGGTGCTGGCGATCACTCCAGCCTCGCCGTCGACGCGTCTCGACGAGCGCGTGGCCGCTGATCTCGGCGCATCGCCGCCGCCGCGCTGCTGCGTCCTGCTGATCTAGACCCTCCCTCGTGTGTCGTGACCGGCCACGCCGAGCGCGTGCCGGATGCGTTCCGCCCGATGGAGACTTGCCATGTTCGTGTTCGATCGCCGGCGCCGCCGTGGCGCCGTGTTTCACCTGCAATGCGCGACCGTGCTGCTGGCGCTGACGGTATTTCCGGCAGTGGCCGCGTCGCCACTGACCCTGCAACAGGCGGTGACACTGGCCGTCGAGCGCGCGCCGCTGGTGCAGGCGGGCCACGCGCGCGAGGACGCCGCCCGCGCCGATCTCGACCGCGCCGGGCGCTGGCCCGATCCGAGCTTGGACTTCGGCGTACAGAATCTGCCCGTGCAGGGACCGGGCGCATTCATCCCCGCTGCCGATTCGATGACCATGCGCACGGTGGGGTTCAGTCAGGAGATCCCATCCGGCGCCAAGCTGTCCGCGGAACGTGCCGGCGCGCGTGCCGGCGCGGCCGCGGCCAGCGCGGAAACCGAGCAGGCGCGCCTGCATACCCGACAAGCGGCGGCTGCGGCCTGGGTGTCTCTGTGGGCAGCCAGGCGGGCGCGCGAGCAGCTCGAGGGACTGGAACGGCAGAACGCGCTGGTCATCGTCGCGGCGAAGGCGCGCCTGGCCGGCGGCACCGGCTCCACGGCGGACGCCCTCGCGGCCCAGGCAGCGCAGGCTGAGCTGGCCAACCGCCTCGATCAGGCCGACGCCACGATCGCCGCCGCACGCGCCGCGCTAGCGCGCTGGGTCGGTGTCGCCGCCGCGCAGGCCACGCTGGCGGACCCGCCTGACTTCACGCGATTGCCGGTCACCGCCGCGCACCTGCTGCAGAGCCCCGACGCGCAGGCGCCGCTGCTCGACTGGGAATCGCGCGAAGACCGTGCCGAGGCCGCGCTGCAGAGCGCCCGCGCCAGCAAGCATCCCGGCTGGAATGTGGACCTCAGCTACGGGCGCGTGCCCGGCCTGCCGGCCTTGGCCACGCTGATGGTGGGTGTGCGCTTGCCGTTGTTCCCCGCGCATCGCGAGGACCAGGACATCCTGGCTCGCCGCGCCGACCTCGATGCGGTACGCGCCGAGCGCGAGAACGCGCGCCGGGCGCAGGTCGAGGCGGTGCAGCGCCTGCTGGCGACATGGCGGGGCTACGGCCGCCAGGTGCGGCGCGACCGCGACACGCTGCTGGCCCTGGCCGCCGATCGCAGTGCGGCGGCACTGGCCGCCTATCGCGGCGGCGCCTCGCTGCAACCTTGGCTGGAGGCGCGGCGCGACGAAATCAGCACTCGCCTCGACTATGTGGGCGCGCTCAATGCCTGGGGTGACACCTGGGTCCAACTCGCCTACCTGCTACCGGAGTACGCGCAATGAACCGCAAGATCGTTGTTGTCGTCATCGTCGTGGCGGCGCTGGCCGTTGCCGTCGCCGCCGGTTACCTGTGGGGCCGGGGCACCGAGCCCGCGGTGCCCGGGCATGGCAGCGCATCGGTCCCACGCAAGATCCTTTACTGGTACGACCCGATGCAGCCCGCCACGCACTTCAATCATCCTGGGCCTTCGCCGCTGATGCCAGGCATGCAACTGGTGCCGAAGTATGCGGGCGGGTCAGGTACGAGCAAGGGCCTGGTGCGCATCGATCCCGTCGTCGAGCAGAACCTCGGCATGCGCACCCGCGTCATCCGTGTCGGCGTGTTGCACCGCGAGTTGCGGGTGCCGGGCGTGCTGGCCTGGGATCGTCGTCGCTCGGTGGTGGTCAGCGCGCGTACCGATGGCGTGCTGTCGCGGCTGTTCGTGCGCGCGCCGTTCGATCACGTGCGTGCCGGCCAGCCGCTGGCGGAGCTGTTGGCGCCAGCATGGATGTCCGCTGTCGCCGAATACCGCGCGCTCGAGCATGCGCAGTCGGCGGATGCGCGCGCGTTGCGTTCCGTCGCGCGGCAGCGTCTGCGCGTGCTGGGCATGAGTGCGCAAGAGATCCGTTCCGCGGATGTCGGTGCGGGTGGCGGCATCGTGCTGCGCGCGCCGGTCTCCGGCGTGGTCAGCGCGCTGGATGTGCGTCAGGGCCAGCAGGTGGCCGCCGGCACGACGTTGTTGCGCATCGACGATCTCGCCCGGCTGTGGCTGGATGCCGCGATTCCGCAAGCCGAGGTCGCCGGTATCGGCCCGGGCACGCCGGTCGCCATCGAAGTCGATGCCTTCCCCGGCCGCGCATTCAATGGGCGCGTCGAGGCCCTGCTGCCCGAGGTGGATGCGCGCACGCGCACCGAAACCGCGCGTATCGCGCTGGACAATCCGCACGGCACGCTGGCACCGGGCATGTACGCGACGGTGCGGCTGGCGATCGCAGGCACCACGCCGCATCCGCTGGTACCCGATGAGGCCTTGATCAGCACTGGCGTGCAGAACCGCGTGATCCTCGATCTTGGCGACGGCCGCATGCAGCCACGCGCGGTGCGCATCGGCCGCTCGGCGAATGGCTATACCGAGGTGCTGGCAGGCCTCAAGGGCGGTGAGCGCGTGGTCACCTCGGGCCAGTTCCTGATCGACTCCGAGGCTAATCTCGATGGCGCGCTGCAGCGCTTGATCACGCCGCCCGCGCCGCGCTCGTCGGCCGCGCCTGATGTGCCCGCCGCGCCTGTCGTGCCCGCGTCGTCGGCGCCGACGGTGCCCGCACGTCCGAGTATGAAGCCACCGGCACATGACGCCATGCCCGGCATGGCCATGCCGGCTTCCAGCGGAGGGCACGCGCCATGATCGTCGCCATCATCCGCTTCGCCATCCGCAACCGCTTCCTGGTACTGATGGGGGCCTTGCTGCTCGCTGGCGGCGGCGTGTGGGCAGCGTTGCACATGCCGCTCGACGCGCTGCCAAACCTCTCCGATACCCAGGTGATCGTGAGCACCGAATGGCAAGGCCAGCCGCCGCAGGTCGTGGAGAACCAGCTCACCTATCCGCTGGCGACCACCATGCTCTCGGTGCCGGGGGTCAAGTCCGTTCGCGCCTTCTCGTCATTTGGCTACTCGCTGGTTTACGTGATCTTCCACAGCGGCACCAACCTGTACGCGGCGCGCTCGCAAGTGCTGGTGTATCTGAGCCAGGCGCGCGCCAAGCTGCCTCCGGGGGTGTCGCCGACGATGGGACCGGCCGCCACCGGACTGGGTTGGATCTACGAGTACGCGCTGGTGGATCGCAGCGGGACCATGGATCTCGGCCAGTTGCGCACGCTGCAGGACTGGTTCCTGCGCTATCACCTGAAGACCGTGCCCGACGTGGCCGAGGTCGCCAGCATCGGCGGCATGGTGCGCGGCTGGCAGATCGTGGTCGATCCGGTGAAGCTGGCGGCGTACGGGCTGACTCTGCCCCAGGTCGCGAGCGCGGTGCGCGCGGCCAATGGCGCCACCGGCGGTTCGGTGATCTCGCAGGGCGAGGCCGATCTGATGGTGCAGAGCATCGGCTATCTGCGCACGCGCGCCGACTTCGACCGCATCCCGATCGCCACCGGCGCCGCAGGCGTGCCGGTACGCCTCGGCGAGGTCGCCGTGGTGCGCCGCGGGCCGGCCTTGCGCCAAGGCATCGCCGAGCTGGACGGCCAAGGCGAGGTGGTCGGCGGGGTGGTGATCCTGCGTGCGGGCAAGAACGCGCTGAAGACGATCGTCGCGGTCAAGGCGCGGCTTGCCGAATTGCAGCGCAGCCTGCCCAAGGGGGTCGAGATCGTGCCCACCTACGACGCCTCGCATCTGATCCTGGCCGCCGTGAGCAACTTGCGCCAGAAGCTGCTGGAGGAGTTCCTGGTGGTGGCCGCGGTCTGCGCGCTGTTCCTCTGGCACCTGCGTTCCTCGCTGGTGGCGGTGATCACCTTGCCGCTGGCCGTGCTGGCGGCCTTCATCGTGATGTACTTCCAGGGCATCAGCGCCAACATCATGTCGCTGAGCGGCATCGCCATCGCCGTCGGCGCGATGGTCGACGCCGCGGTGGTGATGATCGAGAACGCGCACAAGCATCTCGAGCACTGGCACGAGCAGCACGGGCGCGACCCCGAGGGCGCGGAACGCTGGGAGATCATCGCCGCGGCCGCGACCGAGGTCGGACCGGCGCTGTTCGTCAGTCTGCTAGTGATCGCGCTGTCCTTCGTGCCGGTGTTCGCGCTGCAGGCGGAGGAGGGACGGCTGTTCAAGCCGCTGGCCTTCACCAAGACCTACGCCATGGCTGCGGCGGCGGTGCTGGCGGTCACCCTGATCCCGGTGCTGATGGGCTATCTGATACGCGGCAAGATCCGTCCCGAGCACAAGAACCCGCTCAACCGCGCCCTGATCGCCGGCTACGGGCCGCTGCTGGAAGGCGTGTTCAAGCGGCCGCTGCCGGTGCTGCTGGGCGTGGCGCTGGTGCTGGGTGCCACGCTCTGGCCGCTGGCGCATCTCGGCAGCGAGTTCATGCCGCCGCTGGGCGAGGGCACGCTGCTATACATGCCGACCGCGCTGCCGGGGCTGTCCTACGGCAAGGCCGCGCAACTGCTGCAGCAGACCGACCGCATGCTGAAGACCGTGCCCGAGGTGGCGACGGTGTTCGGCAAGGCCGGACGCGCGCACACCGCCACCGATCCCGCGCCGCTGAACATGTTCGAGACCACGATCACGTTCAAGCCGCGCAGCGAATGGCCGCCGGGCATGACGCTGGCCAAGGTCGAGGCCGCGCTGAACCGTGCCGTGCAGGTGCCAGGGCTGTCCAACCTGTTCGTGCCGCCGATCGCCAATCGCGTGGCGATGCAATCGACCGGCATCAAGAGTCCGATCGGCATCGTGGTGTCCGGACCCGATCCGGTGGAACTGCAGCACCTGAGCGAGGCCATCGCGCGCGTGGCGGGGGCGGTGCGGGGCGTCGGCTCGGCGGTTTCCGACTACATCGCCGGTGGCCGCTACGTGGACGTGCGCGTCCGCCCTGATGCCGCCGCGCGCTACGGCCTGACCCAGGCCGATGTGCAGGACGTGATCGCCACCGCGGTCGGCGGCGACCCCATCGGCGAGACCGTGCAGGGTCGCGAGCGCTTCCCGATCGTGCTGCGCTATCCGCGTGCCGAGCGGCAGACGATCTCGGCGTTGCGCCACCTGCTGATCGTCGCGCCCGACGGCGCGCAGTTGCCGCTGGAGTCGGTCGCCGACATTCGCGTGGCGGCCGGTCCCTCGATGCTGACCAGCGAGGATGGCGAGTTGGTCAGTTATGTCTACGTGAACAGCACCAGCAGCAATCTCGGTGGCGTGGTCGCGCGCCTGCAGCGCGCGGTCGCGCGCGAGGTCACGTTGCCAGCCGGCTATACCGTCGGCTGGTCGGGCCAGTACGCGTTCATGCAGCGCGCCGCGGCGCGCCTGAAGATGGTGGTGCCGGCAGCCCTGGTGATCATCTTCCTGCTGATCTGGAGCGTGTTCCGGCGCGTCGCCGAGGCGCTGCTGATCATGCTGACGCTGCCGTTCGCGCTGGTCGGCGGCATCTGGCTGGTCTGGCTGCTGGGCAATCCGGTGTCGGTGGCGACGATGATCGGCTTCATCGCGCTGGCGGGGGTGTCGTCCGAGCTCGGCGTGGTCATGCTGCTGTACCTGCGCCATGCCTGGGAACGCCGCGTTGCCCGGGGCGCAGTGGACGACAAGGCGCTGGACGAGGCCATCCACGAGGGCGCGGTGCTGCGCGTGCGACCGTTGGCCATGACGGTCACGGTGATCCTGGCCGGCCTGTTCCCGATCATGTTCGGTCACGGCGCCGGCTCGGAGGTGATGCGCAGCATCGCCACGCCGATGATCGGCGGCATGATCACCGCGCCACTGCTGTCGATGCTGGTGATCCCGGCGGGTTATCGCATGCTCGAGCGTCGCCGCCTGCGCGCCGGCCGGCCGCTGGGCGCGGAGCCGGAGGTGGCGTCAATGCGGGCGTCGCACGCGGCGTCGCCATGACGGGCGCGGGCCGATTGCGTTCTGTGCCTGTGCCGGGGGCAAATGCGGCACTTGGGCGCGGCCGCTTGACTCAGGACCATGCTCAAGGGTTTAGGCTTGCCACATGAACACCCTTCTTCAAGCCACCGCGGAAACCCCGCATATGACCGTTGGCCGTGTCGCGAGCGCCGCTGGCGTCGGCATTGACACCATTCGGTTTTACGAGCGCGAGGGTCTGCTGCCCGAGCCCGAGCGGCGCCTGTCGGGCTATCGCGACTACACGCTTGACGCGGTGGCACGGCTGCGCTTCATCCGTCGCGCCAAGGAGCTGGGCTTCACCCTGCCTGAGATTCGCGAACTGCTGGCGTTGTCGGCCGATCGCGCACGCGGCGTGCGTGGCGTCAAGCAGCGCGCCGCGGCGCGGCTGGGCGAGATCGATCGGCGCATCCGCGAACTCAAGCGCGTGCAGCGCGGCCTCAAGCACCTGATCGATACCTGCCCGGGTCATGGCGCGCTGGAAAGCTGCCCGATCCTGGCCGCACTGAGCCACGAGGAGACGCGATGAACACCCACGAACATCGCCACGAGCATTCGCATGCCGACCCTGACGGGGCACATGACACCAGCGGGCATGACGCGCAGGCTCCGACGCCTGGCAGATGTTGTGCTGGTTCCAAGACGGATGTCTCTGCGGCGTCTGCCGCGGATGTGTCATGCAGCGGCGGCGCACAAACCAGCGTCGAACCCGCACCGCCCATTGGCGCGTCCTGCTGCGCGGGTGGCGATCGCCACGCGGCGGACGATCCGCACGCGGGCCACACGCACGGCGATCACGCCCATGGTGCGACCGTGGGCGACACGAAAACGGCGATCGATCCGGTCTGCGGCATGCGCGTCGATCCGGCCACCGCGAAGCACCGCAGCGAGCACGCCGGCGCGACGTACTTTTTCTGCAATCCGCGCTGCAAGGAAAAATTCGACGCCGATCCCGCGCAGTACCTGCGGCCCACGGGTGCCGCGCCGCCAGCGGCCGCGCCGGCCGGCACGATCTGGACCTGCCCGATGCATCCGGAGATCCGTCGGGATCATCCCGGCAGCTGCCCCAAATGCGGCATGGCGCTGGAGCCGCTGTTGCCGACGCTGGACGCGGATGACGGCGGCGAGCTGGCGCAGCTCGCGCGGCGGTTCTGGATCTGCGTCGCGCTGTCGCTGCCGGTGTTCGCGGTGGCGATGGGCCCGCATCTGTTCGGCGTGCATCTGCCGGCGCCGTGGGACGCGCTCGCCGCGTGGACGGAGGCGCTTCTTGGCAGCATCGTCGTGCTCTGGGGCGGTGCCAGCTTTTTCGTGCGCGGCTGGAGATCATTGCGGCCATGGTCACCCAACATGTACACCCTGATCGCGCTGGGCACCGGCGTGGCCTGGGCCTACAGCGTGATCGCGTTCGCGGTGCCCGGGCTGTTTCCGCCGGCATTTCGCGGCGCCGAGGGCCGCGTCGCGGTGTACTTCGAGGCCGCGGCGGTGATCGTCACTTTGGTGCTGCTGGGCGATTTCCTCGAACTGCGCGCGCGTCGCCGCACCGGCGCGGCGCTGAAGGCGTTGCTGGGGTTGGCGCCGACGACCGCGCATCGCGTCGGTGCCGATGGTGGTGAAGCCGATGTGCCGCTGGCGGAGGTGCGCGTGGGCGACACCCTGCGCGTGCGCCCCGGCGAGAAGATTCCCGTCGACGGCGTGATGCTGGAAGGCGCCAGCAGCATCGACGAGTCGATGCTCACCGGCGAGCCGCTGCCGGTGGACAAACATGCCGGTGATCGCGTCACCGGCGCCACGCTCAACCAGACCGGCACGCTGCTGCTGCGCGCGGACAAGGTCGGCGCCGACACCCTGCTGGCGCAGATCGTCAACCTGGTCGCGCAGGCGCAACGCAGCAAGGCGCCGCTGCAGCGCGTGGCCGACCGCGTCGCCGCCTGGTTCGTGCCAGTGGTGGTGGCGGTGGCGGTGCTGGCCTTCGTCGCCTGGGCGGCGTTCGGTCCCGATCCGCGCTACGCCAACGCGCTGATCGCCGCGGTGGCGGTGCTGATCATCGCCTGCCCCTGCGCACTGGGGCTGGCCACGCCCATTTCGATCATGGTCGCGACCGGGCGCGGCGCGCAGGCCGGCGTGCTGTTCCGCGATGCCGCCGCGATCGAGGCGCTGCGCGAAGTCGACACCCTGGTGGTGGACAAGACCGGCACGCTGACCGAGGGCAAGCCGGCCCTGCGCGAGGTGATCGCGTTCGCTGCGTTCGATCGTGCCGGCGCGCTGGCGCTGGCCGCGGCGCTGGAGCGCTCCAGCGAGCATCCGCTGGCGCGCGCGATCGTCAGCGCCGCCGAACAGGAACATCTGACTGTCGCCGAGACCGCGGGCTTTGCGTCGCTGACGGGACGCGGTGTGCGCGCGCGTGTCGGCGATCGCGACGCCGCGCTGGGCAACCTCGTGCTGATGGAGGAACTGCACGTCACCGTGGATGCCGCGGCGCGCGCGCGGGCCGAGGCCCTGCGCGGCGAGGGCGCGACGGTGATGTTTCTCGCCGCCGACGGTGCGCTGGCCGCGCTGGTCGCGGTCGCCGATCGCATCAAGCCGACGACGCCCGAGGCCATTCGCCGCCTGCACGCGATCGGCCTGCGCATCGTCATGCTGACCGGCGACCATGCCACCACCGCGCAGGCGGTGGCGAAAACGCTGGGCATCGACGCGGTGCATGCCGAGGTGTCGCCGGCCGACAAGGCCGCGGTGATCGCGAAGCTCAAGGCCGAAGGACGGCGCGTGGCGATGGCTGGCGACGGCATCAACGACGCGCCGGCACTGGCCGCGGCCGACGTCGGCATCGCCATGGGCAGCGGCACGGATATCGCGATGGAGAGCGCGCAGGTGACCCTGGTCAAGGGCGAGCTGACCGCGATCCTGCGCGCCCGCGCGCTGTCGCGCGCCACCGTGCGTAACATCCGCCAGAACCTGTTCTTCGCCTTCGTCTACAACAGCATCGGCATTCCGGTCGCGGCTGGCGTGCTGTATCCGTTCTTCGGCGTGCTGCTGTCGCCGGCGCTGGCCGCGGCGGCGATGAGCCTGAGTTCGGTGTCGGTGGTTAGCAACGCGCTGCGGCTGCGCCGGGTGGCGCTGCACTGAACCGGTACTTGCTGGTCCCCAGGGCTGTTGCACCGCGGGAGCGCCGACTTGGCGCCGTGTCCATAATCGCGGCTCGCGCCACCGCGCACCCCAAGGACAGGAGCGTTTCATGCCCGCACATCCCCGTCGTCATGCCCTCGCGTTGGCAGTCCTCGTCGCCATGATCGCCATGATCGCCATGCCCGCGCTCGCCGCCGCGCTGCTGCACTACCCCGTGGCGCAGCGCGACAGCATCGTCAACAACTACTTTGGCGACAAGGTGCCGGCGCCATATCAGTGGATGGAGAACCTCAACGATCCGGCGTTGAAGGTTTGGGTCGAAAAGGAAAACGCGCTCACCCACGCCTATCTGGCCAAGGTGCCGACGCGGCCGTGGATCGAGCAGCGCTTGACGCAGTTGTGGAATTACGCCAAGGAGGGTGTGCCGGTGCAGGCCGGCAAGTACCTGTTCTTCAGCCGCAACAGCGGCCTGCAGAACCAGTCACCGGTATACGTGCAGGCCGGCGCCAGCGGCAAGCCGCGCGAACTGCTCGACCCGAACACACTCTCGCCCAACGGCGACATCGCGCTGCTGGATTGGCAACCCTCGCAGGACGGCCACTATCTGGCCTACGGCCTCTCGCAGGGCGGCTCGGATTGGGAAACCCTGCACGTGATGGATGTGGCCACGGGCAAGACGCTGAGCGATGACGTGCAGTGGGTGAAGTTTTCCGGCATCGCATGGACGCACGACGGCAAGGGCTTTTTCTACTCGCGCTATCCGGCACCGCCCAAGGGCGAGGCGATCAGCGATCGCGTCGAGAATCAGGCGCTGTACTACCACCGTCTCGGCACGCCACAGTCCGATGACGTGCTGATCTACAAGCGCCCGGACCTGCCCGAGTGGATCATCGGCGGCCAGGTGAGCCACGATGGCAAGTACCTGTTCATCAGCCTGGTCAACGGCACCGCCAATCGCAATGAATTGTTCGTCAAGGATCTGGGCACCGGCGCGCAGCCCGATCTGAGCGCACCCACCAGGCCGCTATTCACCAGCAACGATGCGGTGTACCAGCCGATCGGTACGATCGGCGACACCGTGTATTTGCAGACCACGCTGGATGCGCCGCGCGGACGCATCGTGGCGTTCAACATCGGTCATCCCGATGTTGCGCACTGGCGCGTGGTGGTGCCGCAGACCGCGGCGGTGATCCAGTCCGCCAACTTGGCCGATGGCCGCGTGCTGGTGAACAAGCTCAAGGACGTGAAGAGCGAGCTGGAGTTGTACGCAAGCGATGGCAAGCACCTCGCCACGCTGCCGCTGCCCACGCTGGGCTCGGTCGGCGGCATCAGCAGCCATGAGGACAGCAAGCAGGTGT
The DNA here is from genome assembly GCF_054637675.1 of Metallibacterium sp. Taxonomy (NCBI): domain Bacteria; kingdom Pseudomonadati; phylum Pseudomonadota; class Gammaproteobacteria; order Lysobacterales; family Rhodanobacteraceae; genus Metallibacterium; species Metallibacterium sp. Next base: position 38,464 of record NZ_JBTSRB010000020.1, on the reverse strand, counting down.
ACTACGCCTTCACCTCGTTCCTGTATCCGACCACGATCTTCAACTACGACGTCAGCGACGGCAAAACCAGCACCGTGTTCAAGCCCGATGTGCCGTTCGACCCCAGCAATTACGAAACCGTGCAAGTGTTCTATCACTCCAAGGACGGCACGCGTGTGCCGATGTTTCTGACCTACCGCAAAGGCCTCAAGCGCGACGGGCTCAACCCGACGCTGCTGTATGCCTACGGCGGCTTCGACATCAGCATCACGCCCAGTTTCTCGCCGACGCTGCCGGTATGGCTGGAACTGGGCGGCATCTACGCCGTGGCCAACATCCGCGGCGGCGGCGAATATGGCGAGGCGTGGCACAAGGCCGGCATGCTCGGCAACAAGCAGAATGTGTTCAACGACTTCGCCTGGGCCGCCAAGTGGCTGGTCAAAAACCGCTACACCGAGGTCAAGCGGCTCGGCATACAGGGTTACTCCAACGGCGGTTTGTTGATCGGTGCCAGCATCACCGAGCGTCCGCGACTGTTCGGCGCGGCCTACGCCGGCGCGGGTGTGATGGACATGCTGCGCTACCAGAAGTTCTCCGGTGGCGCGCTGTGGGCGCCGGAATATGGCACTGCGGACGTGAAGAAAGACTTCGAGTGGCTGATCAAGTATTCGCCGGTGCAAAACGTGCGTCCCGGCACCTGCTATCCGCCGACCATCATCACCACCGCCGATCACGACGATCGCGTGGTGCCGAGCAACTCGTATAAGTTCACGGCGGCTATGCAGCACGATCAAGCCTGCGCCAATCCCATCCTGCTGCGCGTGGAAACCGATACCAGCCACAACTACATGCCCACCGACAAGCGCATCCGGCAGAGCGCCGACATCCTGGCGTTCATGGCCAACAATCTCGGCGTGAGCGCCGCGCCCAAGGGCAACCCGGACGCGCCGGGCGGCAAGTAGGCAATCCCCACGCAGGGCCGTCCATGTGGACGGCCCTGCGATTATTCCGAGTCCGTTTGCACGTTCAGGCGCTGGCCGCATGAATCACGACGCCGCCGTGTTTCGGGCATCGCTGGCATCCGGTTCTGCCAGCAACGCCGCAGCATTGACACGCGCAAGTGCCGCCGAATGAGCACCTCTGGCAAGCAAGACTGCAGGGTGCTGGAAAGCCAGCGCAAATCCACGGGGGACGCGATCATGGCTGGCAAATTCGCAACCAGTTGGGCACTGGTCAAGGCGAGCGCCGCGGTGCTCAGGAGCGACCGCGAGCTGCTCGTGTTTCCGCTGTTGTCGGGTATGGCCACGCTGCTGGTGGTGGCCAGTTTCGCGCTGCCTTTCCTGGCCACGGGTGGGCTGGCGCATCTGCACGATATTGCCACTCAGCCTGGTGGCGGGCTTGGTGTTGGCGGTTACGCACTGCTGTTCCTGTTTTATCTGTGCCAGTACACGGTGATCTTCTCCTTCAACACGGCGCTGGTGGGGGCAGCGATGATGCGTCTGGACGGCGACGATCCGACCCTCGCCGATGGCCTGCGCCTGGCGTGGGGCCGGTTGCCCGCAATCCTTGGCTATGCGTTGATCGCCGCCACGGTGGGCATGGTGTTGCGCGCGCTGGAGCAGCGCGCCGGGCTCATCGGTCGCTGGGTCATCGGCCTGCTCGGCGTTGCCTGGACGGTGGCCGCTTTCCTGGTGGTGCCGGTGCTGGCGGCCACCGACCTCGGGCCGGCCCAGGCCGTCAAGGAAAGCGCCACGCTGCTGCGTCGCACCTGGGGCGAAAACCTGATTGGCAATGCCGGGATCAGCATGGCCTTCGGCGTGCTGTTCGCGGCCATCGCGCTGGTCGGCGGCGCGATGTTCCTGGCGGCCGGCTCGCATTCGCTTTGGGTGAATGTGTTGGTGGCGGGAGTGTTCGTGCTGGTCCTCATCCTGCTCGGGCTGATCCAGAGCGCGCTGCAGGGCATCTATTCCGCCGCGCTGTACCGCTATGCCACCATCGGCAGCGCCGGCAACGGTTTCGAGGCCACGACGCTGGCGCAGGCGTTTCGCGTCAAGGCCTGATACTGGCCCGCGCTGTGGACATAGCGACGTGGCCAGGGCTCCGGGAGGGTGGGGTGATGGCTGTCACGCAGCCATCAGCCCGTGCATGGGGCAGACGCGGTTTCGCTGGCGTCGAGTTGATCCGAGTGGCGCAGTGCGGCCCAGTCCAGCCATTGGCTGAGTACGATGATGGTCCAGAGTGCGCGTGAGTGGTCACTGACCCGTGACTGGTGTTCCGCGAGCAGTCGCAGCGCTGCATCGGTATGGATTCCGGTTTCCTCCAGCCTGCTATTTGCCAGCCTGGAACGCGCCCAGTCGAATAGCGGTTCGCGCAACCAGGATGCCAGTGGTACGGAAAGGCCACGCTTGCGCCGGTTGACCACCGACCCGGGCAGATACCGCAGGGCGTAGTGTTTCAGGAAAGTCTTGGTGGTCAGACCCCGAACCCGCGCGCGCTCGGGCAGCGTCGCTGCAAACTCGATGACGTTCTGATCGAGGAACGGTGCGCGGACTTCCAGGGCGTGCCGCATCCCGCCGCGATCGACCTTGGCCATCAGGGCCTCGGGGAGCGAGTGTTCGAAGTCATGCCGTTGCACCGCATCGAGCGGGGCAAGCGCCTCGTGTTGTCCCGGCATGGCGCGAAGCTCCAGACCCAGGCGGCGCAACAAGTCGGGTTGGATGCTGGCGGTCCACAGCCGGTGGCGCGCAAGCGCGTCCAGTTCCTGGCCCTGCACGAAACGTTTGAGCAGAAAGGAAATCGCGACCTTCCGGTCGCTGACCGGCAGTCGCTGGATGATGCCGCGAAAGGCTGCCCGAACCGCTTCGGGCAGTGCGGCGTAGAGGGTGGCCCAATGTGCGCCGAGGTAGGTGGGATATCCGCCGAATAGTTCGTCGGCGCCCTCGCCGGAAAGCAGAACCCGCACGTCTTGCGCGGCTCGCCGGGTGACCAGCGCCAAGGGTATCCAGGCGGGATCGGCGAGTAGCTCTCCGGTTGTTTCGATGAGGTCGCTGAGGGTGGCGGGAAGATCCTGCGCGGCAACAAGGACTGGTACGAACGCGCAGCCGAGTTGACGGGCGATTCGGGCGGCTGGCTCACCTTCATCGAAGGAAGTCTCTGCAAACCGGATGCAGTAGGCGGTGAGTGGCGTGTGCGGACGGACGCTGCGGGCTACCGCCGTGATCAGCGCGGAGTCGATACCGCCGCTCAGCAACACGCCGTAATCGACATCGATGTCGCTCTGCCGGAAGACGGCGTTGCGAAAGACCGTGTCGAACTGTTCGCGGCGCGGCGCGACCTGTCGGGTCCGGCCCAGCGGACATTGCCAGTAGCGGCGCTGGGTCACGCCGTTACGGTCGATGATGACCAGTTCCGCGGGGCGCAGCTTGTACTGCCCGACAAAAGGGCTTTGCGGCGCGGGACAGAACCCGCTGCCGAGATACCCGGCGAGTGCATCCGCATCAAGTTGCGGGATATGCCGCGAGTTCGCGTTCAGAGCGGCCAATTCCGAGGCATAGCGGATGACGCCAGCGGCGATCGTGTAATAGAGATGGCGTTCACCGGCGCGGTCCCGAGCCAGGATCAGCCACTGTTGGCGCGGATCCCAGATTGCCAGGGCGAAGACTCCTTGCAGGGACTCCACGAAGGCCAGGCCCTGCTCCCGGTACAAAGCGGGAATCACGGCGACATCCGTGCTGCGGTCGATGACGTGTCCGCGTTGCTCCAGCCAACTACGCAATTCGCGGTGATTGTCGATTTCCCCGTTGCAGGACACGATGATGCCGGAGTCATCCTCGATGAGCGGGGGGTGCGTGTCGCCCAGACCACGAATGGCGAGGCGATTGGCACCCATGACCGCCTGGCCACGCGCGAGAATCTCGCCGCCGTTCGGACCACGGTGGGCCATGGCGGCCAGCATGTCGCGGACCGTGGGGCCGAACCCTCGCGTGTCGGCATGAGGGTCAAGGGTGAGTACGCCGCATATTCCACACATAACTACAGACGTTCAGCTCGTCAGGCCCTGTCGAACAGGGCAAAGGTCAGTTTTGGACCCGTTCCAGATAGCTGTGCCGCCAGGTGCCAAGACGAATGGCCGTCTGACCGGTACAACGCGCCAGCGCCGATGAAATGGCAGCCGTTTTGATGGTGTTGTCCACCACGAACAAGGCGGCATGGTGTGCCCGCAGAACCCGGCAGGGTTGTTCTGCGGCGCCTGGCTTTTTCCAGGCGATGCCGTAGACCGGCTTGTTGAGATACAGGCGGATTCCCCAGGGCGTGCTTTCTTCGATGGCATAGCTTGATCCGGTGTCCTCGATAAACGCCACCGCGCCGTAGGCGGTGCCTTCGCTCGCCGCATTCAATTGTTGCGCGGCGAGGCGGTTGTCCGCCGCGGGGTGGGCGAAATAGCCGATGCCGCCTTTCATGACGAGCAGGGCCAGCACCCAGAACCCCAGCATGATTCGTTGTCGGGTTGCCTGGAGGTCGATCCGTGTCTGCAGATCCAGCGCCAGCATCAGCGACAGGGGCAGGAACAGTGGCAGCACGTAGAGCGGAAGCCGGGAGCGGGCCAGACAGAATATGGCCAGCGGAACCAGAAACCACAGCAGCAGGAAGAGTTTGATCGATGGCTGCCGCCACCATTGCCGCCAACGGTCCGGTCGCGTGACCGCGCGCAGCCAGCGCGCCAGTGCCGGCCACCAAGGCAAGGCCCCCAGGGTCAGCACCGGCAGGTAGACCGCGATCCAGCCGTACCACTGCGAGTTGCGGTGCTGGATCGGCGTGAACAGGCGGTCGTAGATTTCCCGGTGAAAGAAATAGTGCGTGAGCCACGGGTAGCGCAGCATCACCACGACATACCAGAGCAACCCCGAGATGAAGAAAATGGCCAGGCCAACCGGCGCGAAATAGCGTGCCAGGGCACGCCAGCCGTCGCGCCGGACGATGAAGGGAATCACCCCGAGCAACGGCAGCAGGCCTGGTGGACCCTTGGTCAGGAATGCCAGCCCGAATCCCAGCCACATGAGCCCGATGTCAAGCCGTCCCGGAGATCGGGTTCGGGGGAGTGCCGCGCGAATGAAGCCGAGCATTGCCAAGGCTTCGAAGAACGTCAGCAGCACATCGGTGCTGACGATATTGGTGGCAAGAAACGGCCACAACGCGGTGCCGTATATCAGGCCGGGTAACCATGGCTTGTCGGGAATGCAGCGCCTGCCCATCGCGTAGAGCAGCAACACGGTAAGCACGAACGCCAGTGCATAGGGCGCGCGTATTGCCCAGGTATTGCGCCCGAAGGTTTTGACCGAGGCGGCGACGGTCCAATAAGTGACCGGAGGCTTGGAAAAATTCATCTGGTCGGGGCTGTAGGTCGGCACCAGATAATTGCCGGAGTCGACCATCTGCAGCGCGGCATTGGTATAGCGGCCCTCGTCCGGGCTCCACAGTGCCCGCGTGCCCTGAAAAGCGAAACCGAGCACCAGCATGAGGATGGCGAGCCAGAGCAGTGCCGGCAGCTTCGGTGCGGAAGCGTTCCCGTGTACCGGATCGTCCGATGCAGTTTTGGACATGTGTGCGTTCAGACCTCAGTTTCGGAAGATGACAGCGCGCGTGGCAGGGGCATCAGTCCCTTTTCGGTTTCCGGCGAATCAGATCCAGATTTCTGAGGAACACCAACAGGGTCAAGGCTTCGCCGACGATGAACACCGGCTCGTCGCGATGGATGGCATATGACAGGAGGACCACTCCGCCGGCGACGCTGAGGTACCAGAACGCCTTGGGAATGACACTCCTGCCATGCTTTTCGCTGTAGAGCCATTGCACCAGAAAACGCATGCCGAAGAGAGCCTGTCCGGCGAATCCGACAGCCAGCCAGAGTGTCTGGCCAGTGAGCGACAGGTCTCCCGGCATCAGGGTCATGTTGTGCGAGGGAACCGGCTGCATACGGCCTCGCCGTGGTGGCTCTTGCCGCAATGCCTGCCGATGGCCGAATCGTCACGAGTGCCGTGTGTATCCGGATACGGACGGGATTGTATTGCCACGCCTTGCAACGATCGCGATCTCGCTCGCCGCACGGCGCCCGCTGTTGCGGACCATGGTCGTCGGATCCGGTGTGAGTCGCGGCATGTGCTGCCGGTTGTTGTCGCGTTCACTGCAAACACCTCACTTTGGGTTTGTCCTGCCGACGGCGTGGACGAACCCTCCCATGGCAGGGCGGACAGGACTCGCACCGGAACGGTCATGCAGATTCGACCATAACGGGGCAAAAGGGGTTTCACAAGCCGAACAACAGGCTCGCGTCATGCGGCATCCGGTCATCGGCATCCCGCTCGACACGACCGCGGAACGGGGCGTGCCAGGAGGCGGATGCCCAGATCCCGATACGTGGTGCACGAGATCTCAGTCCGTTTCGGTGCGGCTTCTGCGTTCGCGCAGGCGCAACTGCAGGTTGCGCAAGTAGATGAGCAATCCGCCTGTCTGGCCGACAATGAACACCGGATCCCGTTCGTAGATCGCGTAAGCAAGCAGGATCGCGCCACCGACGATGCTGGCATACCAGAAGGCCATGGGGAATGCGCTGCGACGCTTGTACTCGCTGTAAAGCCATTGCAGCAGGAATCGTGTAGAAAAGATGGCCTGACCGATGAAACCGATGATCAGCCAGACGATGTTCAAAGTGCCCATATGGCGTCCGGAAGCCGAGGATTCCCCATGATTTTTGGGTATCCAGCGCCTTGGTTCGCCACAGCAGGTACTTGGCAAGTGTCAATTCGCAGATGAATCCCGATGTTATCTATGGACTCCTCCCCGAATGCAAGCACGCTGGGGGCATGCGGGAAACGGTTTGCAATCATTCCTGGCCCATGCCTGTTGCCGCGCGACGGACCAAGCCTGCGCGCAGGCTACTGACCATCTGCTTGCAGCGCAATCGCTCGGTCGCAAAGGCCTGGAGCCATGTTGTGGCTGATCGGCCAGCGCCGCGCAAAGTCGCCCGGATGTGGCCAATTCTTGGCGCCACCAACGCGCTGGTCGATGCGCTGCGGCGCGAACTCCTGACCCGCCCGGTGCGGCATGCCGACGCGCCCGTCGCCCAGATCGAGCCGGGCCGTGGCCAGACCCGACGGGCCTATCTGTTCGGGTCGCGGCGAGGACTACGAAGACAAAGCAAAAGGGTGGGCTACTGGGTGCACGTGATCGGCTTGGGTGGCGCGGCGCACACCCGAAGCAGTGGGCTTGGCCAGACCCAGAGGATTCAGCGCGAATCCGGCGAAACTGCATTTGGCTTCATTCGACACCTAGGCACGTCGCCGACGCGCCCGCCACGCATCGACCGACCATGCGCCCGGCCCCCACAGCGCCACCAGCAGCAGCAGGATGCCCCAGATGAAGTGGAACATGATCGCCGCCGGCTGCAGCGCATGCAGATAGGACAGCAGCGCTACGGCGTTGACCACGAGCAGCCCCAGCGCGCCGAAGCGACCGAACAGCCCCAGCGCCAGCAGCGGCGGCAGCAGTACTTCGCCCGCGGTACCGATCACGGCCGCTACGACGGGTGGCAGCAGCGCAACGTGGAAGAAGTTTTGGTACAGCCACAGCGTGGCCGGCCAGGCGCGCAGGCTTTGCAGGCCGGAAAGGAAAAACACCCACGCCACATAGGCACGCGCCGCCAGCAGCGCCGGCGCTTGCAACCATTCGAGGATGCGCTCCAACCCGCGCCAGGCACGGCGCGCGGCGTCGAGACCGCGTGCGGCGGCGACTGCGGATGCAGGAGTGGTCATGGAGATTTTCTCCGGTGGTCGTCTCAGGGGGCGTGGCGACGACCTCGGGCCAGTCGCGTAAAATCTTGAAGCCCGCCCCGTGGCCGCTGCGCCGTCGCGGGTGACGGCACGCGCAGCCCGGGGCGACGCTGTTCAGCCTTTGGCCTTTTCTTCCATCTTGGCCTCGAACGCCTTGACCTCGGCCGGGTTCTTCAGAATCGCCTTGGCCTGCGCCATGTCCAAACCCCCCATTTTTTCGCAGGTGCCAGTGGGCACCACGCGGAAATCGCCAGGGTTGTAGTTGGCCGGGGTGGTGCCCTTGCATGAATGCAGTCCGGAGATGCCAGCGCAATCATTGTGATGGGCGGTGGCGATGCCAAAGCATTTCTCCAAAGTGGCGGCGTGTGCCGGCGCCGCGGTCAAGGCGCCGGCGGCAATCATGGAAGCCGCGGCGATGCTGAGAAATTGATGCTTGTTCATGCTGGATGTCCTCAATTGGAGAGATGAAAGTTGGGTAGGTTGAAAGCGGCTGGGTGACCGTTGTGGCTCGGCGTGGCGTTTGGTGAAGGAATGCGCCGCCGAGCCTTGGTCGCGGCTCGCACCGGATTCCTTACACCCCATGCAAATGGTTTGTCCATTCGCCGCGCATGCGCCATGAACCCCGCGCTGCAGGCCGGTATCGATCCACAGAAGCTGGGCCGCCGCATCGCGGCGCCGCGCCCGACCCTGCTGCGCCTGGCGCATCTGCAGTTGCGCAACCAGGCATGGGCCGAGGATGCGGTGTCGGAAACCGTGCTTGCGGTGCTGCGGGGCGCGCAGCATTGCAACGGCGCCTCGCAGTTGAAGACCTAAATCGTCGGCATCCTCAAGCACAAGGTGCTCGATCAATTGCGCCAGCACATGCGTGAGCCGACCGCGCTCGCGGCTGCCGATGACCGACCCGCTGGAACAGTTTGTGTTCTTAGCAATTAAAGTCGTAAACGCCAACCCGCGGATTTGCTTGCTTCGTGGGATGTTCGTCGGCCAGCGGTTTCGTGCAAAGTCGTAAACGGAACTTGGTGAGCAGCCTTCGTGATCACGGCGCTGACCAACATTGTCGGAAACGAGCGCCAAGGTTCCGGTGCTCGCCTTGAGGTGCGGCTTGCTCGCGGAGCGCCCGATGGGTCCGCGCGCCGCCGATCGGTACCGGTGCAACCGCATGGGCAGCATCTTCAGGTCCAGCTCCATGCTTCGACCAACCAATCGGCTTCGGCTTGGAGTGTTGGCAAAATGCGTGCATGATTTGTGCGCGGCTTGCTGACGCATCCTTGCTGGAGTCCGCGCATGAATACAGCTGTCGCCACCTGGAGCAGCCTCGCAGAATCGTTTCGCGAGCCCGACCATGCCTACCTGTCGCCTCACCGCATCGGTAACGCGCTGGGCCTGCAGATTCAGAGCGTGGCCGAACGGGCGCGAGTCAGCCGCAACACACCGGCGGCGCGTCCGCAGAATGAAAACCTGCAGCAGTATCTGCGCGATGTGGTGCGCGTCCTGACAGCGGCCGAGGGCGTGGCTGCGGGCGACCGTCAACGAGCCATCTTCTGGTTCATGAATGAGCCCCTGCAGGACTTCGATCACCAGACAGCGGATGCGCTCGTGCGGATAGGCAAGGCCCAGGTCGTGATCGACTACATCGGGTCGATCGCAGGCGGCGCCACGGGATGATTCTGCGTGAAAAGTGGGCTCGAGGGGGTAATCTCTGCCCCGCTGTCCACACGCCCTATCTTGTTTGGCTGCGGCAGCCTATATCTGGCCCCGAAAGGGGCCTTCTTGTTTCAATATGTCAGCGTGCAACGCGCACCAACAGGCCGATTTCTCCCCGTCGCGCCGAACTCTCGCTTGGATTGCGCCGATCCGAATGTGCCGTCAGAGTGCGGGATTGCCGAGCCCAGGGCAGCAGATTCGGGAGCGCTCGGGCCAGCCAGTTTGAGAGCATCTTGGGTGGCTGCGTTGACGACATGCCCGGCGACCGGCCTGAGAGTGAAATCGGTGGCGGGCTTGATCGGAATGCGCATGTCGCACCCCCCCTGCAACCAGAGTGACTATCCTTGCGCGCATCCCTTCAGGAGACCTGATTAGGGCTATTCCTCAGCCATGAAAATTGCTCGCCATGCGCAAAGTCGGCTCGGGATGGGGCTTGCACAGCATCATCGCCCGGGCCAGTCGCGGCAGCATCTCGCGCAGGCGGAATCGGCGGTTGAAACGGTAGGCCGCTTCCGCCAGGTAGAGGCGCGCGTACTTGCCTTGTCGGATCGCGTGGTAGCTGCCGCTGATCGCGCGCTTGACGTTGCCCAGCAGGACATTCACCCAGCGTGCGCCCTTCACCTCACAGGCGGCACGCCCTCCCTCAGTCTCCAGCACCGTGTGCGCGTGCCCGGCGTCGGCGAAGCGACGGAAACAGAACAAGCCATCGCTGAAGACCTCGGCGTCGGGCGCCAGATGGCGCGCGCACCAGTCCTTGGTGCTGTCGTCGCCAAAGCTGCGCACCGGCTCGATCACCGCATGCAACGGGTGCTCGAGCGTCGCGTCGGTCTCCACCGCGATTAGGAAGGCCTGCTTGTTCTCCGAGCCGCGTCCCGGCTTGCCGCCGTTGCGCTCCCCGCCCAGGTAGGCATCATCGATCTGCACGAAGCCCGACAACTGGCGCGGCGCCTCACGCGCGGCCATCGCCTGCATCACCTTGTGCTTGATGCGCCACGCGGCTTTGTAGTCCACGCCCAAGTGGCGTTTCAACTCCAGGGCCGCCATGTTGGTCTTGGTCGCCGTCAGCAGGTGGATCGCCAGCAGCCAGGTGCGCAGCGGCAGCTTGGTCGCCTCGAAGATCGTGCCGCTGAGCAAGGTCGTCTGATGCCGACATGCGCGGCACTGGTAGTACACCTGCCGGCCGCGGCGAAAGCGCGAGCGCCGGCGATCGTCGCAAGCCGGGCAGCGGAAGCCGTGCGGCCAGCGCGCCCGGTACAGGGCGCGGTAGGCCTTCGCTTCGGTGCCGTACTGCTGCATGAACTCGACCATCGACAGGCCCTGCTGGAACTGCACGAGATTGATCGACATGATGACGCCCTCGGTCTCGGAGAGGGCGCCATCGTCACCCGCCGCCGTCGCAAATCACGCGACGGAGGGCTGAGGTTCGGGGCTAATCAGGTCAGGAGATTCCCGCGCATGGCCGCTGCCACCGATCCCCTCGCCACGGCGCTGCTGCAGCTGCTGCCCACCGATGCCAGCAGTCTGGGCAACGAGACCCTGCGCCGGTGCCTATCAGAGCGGATCGGCCGCGCCGTCGATGAGGCAGGACGGGGGTGCTGTTTGCGCCGGTGAGCCGATGCTGCTGGTTCGCCTTGACCCTGTTGCATAGCGCGGACCGGTGGCCTGGGATGATCGGCGTCGGAGTTCTGCACGACGAGGCGCTCTGACGGCAAGATGCAAGACCTCACCCGTTTGAAGTTGCACGCGATGGCAACAGCGTTGGCGCAGCAGTTGGGGTCGCCAACCACCCAGGAGTTGTCGTTTGAGGAACGCTTTGGGATGCTGGTTGAGGCCGGAGTGCCAAGCGCGCGAAAATCGCTGCTTGGCGCGCATGAGCGGATAGGATCCGCTCATTAAGTGGCGGGGCTGGCGCTCCGGCAAGGGCGGATTCGCACGCGCAATGACTGGGGCAAAATGCCTTGCGCGAAGTCGTGGAACGCTTTTCAGGGGCGCAAAGCTCGCCCGACGCGGTCGTGGTCGATGAATCGCAGAGGCTGACAGCCGACACATCCGATCGGAAAAATCCTAAGGCCTGGCACGGTATTGGCCGACGGATGATGTTGGCCGCACCCCGTAGGTTAGACAGGCGAAGATGGGGGGGGAAGCATGAGCTGGGACTACTATCCGATCCTGCGCTGGAAGCAGGGCGAGCAATTGGCCGTGGCGCGCTTGGACGCGGCCGATCGCGCGGGTTTGTTGCCGATCGCCGAAGTCCAGGTGCTCGAGACGGGCGGTCAACCCAAGCTGGAGAAGACCCTGCGCTCGGCGCACACGGATCAGTATCCGATCGCCATCGACATCAAGCCGGTCTACCTTGGTACGCGCGTTCCGCTTGCGCGCCTGGCGCGCATCGTAGGGCGGTTCCAGACGACGGGGCTAGACGTATGGCCCGTCATGCACGGCGCTGATGCGCTGGCCGATACAAGCGGGTTATCAGCCTTCAGAGGGCAGGCTGATCTGGTGCTGCGCATTTATCCCAACGACACACCGCTCGCAGCCGCGCTCGCGCTTGCCAAGGACGTGCGCAAGGCCATGGGTCGTGCCGGTCGCCTTCACGTCGTGGTCGACTTGGATTCCATTGGCGACATCGACCCCAACGCGGTCGCCGCGATGGCGGTGCCGTACGTGCGCGACCTGACCGCGCTTGGCGACGTAACGCGCGTCATTGTCGCCGGCGGTTCCTTCCCGCTGACCGTGGGCGGCTTCAAGCTTGGCGTCGGCAACCTGCTTCCTCGTCGCGAACTCAGCATCTGGAAAGCGGTGCGTGCCGCATCCGGCTGTCATGACGCGGCGTTCGGGGATTACGGAGTGACCAACCCCCAGCCGCTGGAGCCCATCGATCCAAAGACGATGAATCCGTCCGCGCACATCCGCTATACCCTGAAACACGAGTGGTGGTTGCTACGGGCATCTGGCGTCAAAACGAAGGGCTGGCGCCAGTACAACGGCCTGTGCGCGCTGCTGGTCAACGATGCGCGGTACTGCGGCGGCGCCTTCAGCTTCGGCGACGACCGCTACATGGCGCATTCGACGGCTGGATCGACGTCGGGGAGCTTCATGACCTGGCGCCGGGACGCGACCAGTCACCATCTGGTCTACACGGTCCGCCAGCTAGCAGCCAGCAATTACTGATCGGGAGTGGAGCTTGGGTCGGATTCGAAGCGTGTCGATGACGCGCCTGCGAATCTGCTCGACAGGCAATTGCCGCGCGAGCGCTTCATAGATGGCGTGTCGGGGTGCGCGGGTCTTCACCACGGGCCCGCTCTTCTCAACCAGGAATTCATACGCCTCGTCGCGCCAAAGCAGCGCTGCGATGCTTTGCGCGTCCTGATAGGTGTGTGGGGACGCCGAGCGGCGGACGCGGATCTCGACCGACTCGTCCGTCTTGCAGTGCGCTTCCCACAAACCCCACCAGCGAGGCAGCAACTGCTCTGCTTGATCGAGGTAGGTAGCGGTGGTGACCAACGTGACGGTGTCGAACACCCGGTGGTAGGTGTGCATCTGTCGCGCCAGACGATCCAGCGTGTCGAGATCGCTCTTGATCTCGAAGCCCTCGAGTAACTCGCCGACGACGGCCAGATCTACACGCGCGGCACCGTTCTCGATGCCCAGCTCTTCGATCAGCACATGGCCCGGTGCGCATTGCGTCCGCAGACGCTCGACAAGCGCGGAACGTATGGCAGCTTCGGTAATCGGTGCAGACTTGGCCATAGGACAATTATGCCATATGCTATGCGTGTATGCCAAATAGACGCCACATTGCCGACTTGCGAATGGGCGAGATTCAATCCGCCCTGCGGGCAGCGATGGAGCGCAACCAACACTCTCAGCCTGATGTCGCTAAAGTGACGGGTGTGTCACAGAGCAACATCAGTCGATTGCTGGCGGGGCAGCGTAAGCGGGTCACACCGAGTGTCCTCAAGCTATGTCAATATGCCGGACTAGATGCCAAAACGGGTCAGCCGGAAGTCGATGCTCACCGCAGGCTATCTCAGGCCTTGAGTGGGGCAATCGGTGACAATCCGCACGCCGCGCTTGCGCTGGCGAGCGTCATCGAGTCGCTTGCCCCACTCCTGCGGATCTATAAGCCCGCCCCGGTGCCAGGAGCCGACCATGACCAACCGCGCGCTCACTGACATCTTCCGTGGTCTTCGGGACCTCGGCCTGACTAAGGGTCAGGTCGCTTCGCTGCTCCCAACCTGGTGGACGCCTGAGATGGCAGCCACCGAGGCGGGCCTTTGGGAGACAGCCGTCCTGCTCGGGCGCCGATTGAGCATCGACTCGCCGGCACTGGTCGCCGGCGAAGTGCGCCCCATCGCCGATATCGAAGCCACGCGCTACAAGCACACGGTGCGTGTCACGCCGCTGCAATTACGGGCGGCGACGTTGATGGCCACCAGCCTCGCACGCGCCGTCGTGGCATCCATGCCGCCCAAGGGCGAAGCGCTACCGCAGGCCGCGTCGTCGATCCGGGACAACATCCTCGCTCGACCAGACGCGGTAATCAGCTTCGACACGTTGGTCGACTATTGCTGGTCGCACGACGTTCCGGTCATCCCGCTGCCGAACGTCCCGCGCGGCGTGAAGAAGATGGACGCGGCTGCCATCCGGGTCGACGGGCGCCCCGCGATCGTTATCGCGATCCGCAACAACTCCAAAGCATGGCTGAGCTTTCTGGTCGCTCACGAGCTCGGGCACTTGTGCCTTGGGCACGTCAGTCCAAACGCGTCGATCGTCGAGGGGTCCATCTCCGACAGCGCCGACTTCGACGTCGGGGGCGAGACGGACCAGCAAGAGCTGCAGGCGAATGCGTTCGCGCACGAGCTCATGGGTGGTCACGAGATCGACCAGATCATTGAACGGTGGGCCCGTGGCTTGCCCGCCGTATCGCTCGCGACGTCGGCATTGGCCGATGCGCGCCCCCTGCGTACGGCACCGGGTCACCTCATCCTGCGCCATGCGTTCCTAACCCGACAGTGGCCGGAGGCGCGATCCGCGCTCAACTTCCTGTCGGACGATCTCGATGCGCAGTCCACGCTGGTCGAACGGCTCTCGCGAGAGATTGACACCGCACAGCTGGCGGATGATCTGCAGGACTACGTCGAGCAACTGACTGGCGTGACGCCCCGTCCGTGAGCGAGGACAGCCGCAGGCTGGTCGTCGATGTCGACGCGCTAGTCAAGCTTGCGCACTGGGGTTTGCTCGGCGAGTTGGAGGGTGCCACCGGTATTCCGCCGGACCGCCAAGCCACGGTGGAGTCGATCCGGTTCCGCGCAGCCCGGCGCGATCCCAAATTGTTTCGCGACGCCGCTGTCGCCGACTGCCTCGCAGTTGCGCTCAGCCAGTTTGGCGCGGCGTGGCGCCCCGACGCCGAGGTCATCGCCCGTTTGCAGGGCATTGCGGGCCTTGATGCGGGCGAGATCACGTTGATCGCCATGCTCTGCAGCGATCCCCAAGCCGTGCTGGTGACCGGTGATAAGCGCGCACTTCGCGCCTTGGCTGCACCGGGCCTCGAAAACATTGTCGAACGGGTTGCCGGTCGCATCGCCTGCTTGGAACAGGTGGTGCTCAGCGCACTCGATCGTCTCGGCGTAGGAACGCTGGCCACGTCGATCGAGCCGCATCGCGACCTCGACGTAGCGGTCCGTTGTGCGGTACCTCTGCCGCCGTACGCAGTTGAGCTCGAGGTCCGCAAAGGGCTTCTCTCCTATATCGAGGACCTGCGGAAAGACGCCCCGTCCCTGCTCTACGAGTAGGTCCCTTGCATCCACCCGATTCTTGGCCGTCTCTTGAACGATGCACCGCTGATTGGATCGACCATTGCGCTGTTTTGCTAATGCACCGCGCCGCCGCATCACCCTTGGACGGACTGTCCCATCGTCTACAGCTGGCCGCCTGGTGAAAACCAATAATATCTTGGCAATCGACGGCTACAGGCGGGGAATTGTGTGCAGCGGTTCAAAGGCGTCAAAGGCGATGCTCTGCCTTCCACACAGGCTGCAAACTGGCTCTTGATGGAGCATGTGCTGCAACGGCATCGGGATGTCTGGGTGCCCATCGACACGTATCCCTTCCTGGCGGTCGATACGGACCGTCTGGCGGCCCATTGCACCAGCCTGGACGGTTTCCCGGTGTTCACGACAGGCCGCCTCTTTCAAAATATCCGCCCGGACGAGGGCGGGCAGCGGTTGCTCTCGGCGTTCGTCGGTCCAGGGCTGAACGCCGGGCTTTCGCCGGACAGCAACGTCATCGTCGAAGGTGTTGCGAATCCACGCGCCAACTGGATGATGTTCTTCAACGATCCGTTCTTCATTGGCATGCACCCTTTTGCTGCGCTCGGCACTCAGTACATCTATGTCGACCGCAACGGCATCTACCAGCGGAAGTTCGCTGAACTGATCGTCGTCGACAGACACAGTCGCCCCCGGTCGGCGCACGTGAATTTCGATCCCCTGGCGGATCTGGTGCGCACCTTCCATCAGGAATACATCAATGGGCCGCGTGATGCGCCGCGCGACTTGCGGCGTCTGACCGCGCTGCTGGACGACATCTTCGTTGAGAACGAGCGGATGCTTGCGGCGGCCACGAGTCACCACCGCAGCCGCACACCGCTTGAGACGCGGTTCGACTATGCAGCGCCGACACTGACCAAGTATGGACGCCTGACGCACGATGCCACTGGGCGTCCGCGAATCGAGCTGTCGTTCGCGCTGCTGCACTACGAGAAGGCGTTGCGGGAGTTCAATGACGTCAAGGCCGCCGCTCTTGCCGGAAATACGGAAGCGGCGTTCTTCCACGGCGTCTATTGTGTCGTGGCGGTCGCTGCCTGCGTCGAGGCCATCGCCAACAAGCTCGCGTTCACCCAAACCTCCGCGCATCCGGATTACCGGGACAAGCGCCAGCCACTGCAGAAGATCAACGAAGCCGCAGCGGCGCTCGCCAGCGCCAGCGGCAACGGTTTCGTCTCTCTCGCCGAGGGGCAACCCGCTTACGGCGCACTGGAAGCAGTGCGCGAACTGCGCAATGCGTTCATGCACGCCAAGGAGCGGGACGAGGAGGTCGATCCGATGGCGTTGACTTCAACCGTGGTCACAGCGGTCGATGAGGCCCATTGCAGGACGTACCTGATGCATCTCAGGCAGGCCGTTGCGTATGTCTATGAGCAGTTGCCAGGGCTTTCCCCGCCGATCGTGACAAAGGACAACGTGAAGTGGATGGGCGATCTGGAAGTGCCTTGATGGCGGATGGCAAGCAGTTAGCCGGTTTCCTTCTTCGCGACGGAAGCGCGCGCGCGTACAAGCTGCGCTGATCTGCAGCAGCCACTCCGGTGCCAAGGATCGGCGCGCTATGGCCGTCGTGGCCCGGAAAACATGCCTATCCAGCTGCCAGACGGCGGCTGGTTGATTCCGGCGAGTTTGTCGCATTTATTTCTGAAATGTCCCATTTATTTCCGAAAGCGACATCCGGATTGCTGACCACCACGTCCCTGGCCAGCCTTACCGCCGCCCGTGCATCGGAGGGCGTGTCGCCATCGAAGGTGTAGGCGCGCACGCCCAGCCGCCCGCCGTCATTGAGCGCCAGCAGCTCGGCCACCTGGTCCTGCGCCAGCGCCTTGGTCGGGAACAGGTACAGCGCCCGGGCCTGCCGGCGCAGCACCCCCTCCAGCACCGGCAGGTTGTAGCAGAGCGTCTTGCCCGACGCGGTGGGTGTTGCGATCACCACATGCTGCCCGAACTGCACCGCCTCCCAGGTCGCGCGCTGGTGGTCATAGAGCCGCGTGATGCCGCGGCTGGCCAGTGCATCGCGCACGCGCGGGGACAGGCCCTCCGGCAGATCGGCAAAGGCGCCCTCCTGCGCCGGCATCGCAAGGTGGCCGGTGATGCGATCGCCGTAGCGTGCGCACAGGCGCGCCACCCAGGCGTCCATCGGGACCCGGGCGCGGGCGAGCTCGGGAAAATCCACGGGATCAGGGCTGGACATGGCGGCGCTCCACGGACGGGAACGCGACGCTGGCGCAAGGCCGTCGCACACCCTGCGACGTCAATGCTTGCGGCGACACGGGAACGTTTGCATCCGGCACCGGCCGAGGTGCAGCGTAGCGGTCCATGTGCGGACGCTTTGCCCGCTATCAGCAGTTACCCGCCTTTGCCGAGGCGGCCGGACTGACGCCGACGCCGACCGAGGCGGCGGCGGACCTGCCGCGCTACAACATTCCGCCCGGCACGAAGGCGTGGCTGCTGGCGCTCGATGCCCACGGCGATCCGGTGTTTGCCGAACACACATGGATCTTTCCGACCTCGCGCGGCAACCGCATCAACGTGCGCAGCGAAACGGCCGACGTTGTGCCGGAGTACCGAGAGCCCTTTGCCAAACACCGCTGCCTGGTGCTGGCGTCCGGGTTCTACGAACCGGAAGGCGCCAAGACCGAGAAGCACCGGCCGTGGTGGTACTTCGAAGCCACGGACCACGGGCCGCTCTTCCTCGGCGCGGTCGCGAAGGAGGCCGGCTTTGCCATCCTGACCCGCAGCCCGGTCGACCCGGTCGCCCGCGTGCACGATCGCAGTCCCGTGGTGGTGCCCGCCGATCAAGTGCTGCAGTGGCTTGATCCGGCACTGGCGGGTCGCGAAGCCGTGGCGCTGGCCGGAACGTCAGCTGCCGCCAAGCTGCATGGATGGCACGTCAGTGATGCGGCCAAGCGTGCTGCCCATGAGGGCGCGGAGTGCATTCAAGCAGTCGCTTGACCGTGCGCACCCTGAACGGCATTAGTGTGGGCACGCACTTCGATTGGCGACACCAGGGCCAAGCGGCGCGCTGTTGCCGAAAACCACATGACAACGATCGACACTGAACCGGAACATGCGAAGACTTACCCGCACGTCCGCTGTGCTGCTGGAACCTATTTTGGGCCGATCAATAGGCGCTGCGAGTTGCGGCGCTACTGAATATTATTTATATTAATTCGGATTTACGGTAAGCGGAACTTATACAATAAATAGGTCGATGTTGTGCACGCAAGGACAACACAAACCAATCGGAAGCGTGCAGGAGCAAGCTCTTGCGCCCACATGCATCGAAAGGGAAATAGTCACACTAAATCAACCAAGGCGACTCAGTTGACCCCTCAGCAGACTCGGAGATGTGCACGCGTTTGGCGCCACGCGGTGATGTCCATCCGGGCGAACGCGCCGTCCTGTCGGTCGGCGTTCCTAGGATGCGCACTTCACATAGAGCACGCTGGATCCGTGCGCGGACCGGCTCCTATCTGTCCACCGCTCGTGGCCGCGTCTCTCTCGAGAGATTTTCATGCACTCGACATCGCACAGGTCTTGGGGTCGATGCCCGTGCCTCTGGCCGCTGCAGCAGGAGCGAAGCGGGTAGGGCGTGTAAGTAGTTCTCTCTGACTTGTCGGTTGCCTTGCAACAGGAGAACCACCATGCGGTGATCCACGACGGCCCCAAAAATGAAAACGGCGCACGGTCTGGCAACCATGCGCCGTTAGGCTTGGGGGAAACCAAGCTTCACATCGAGCGATGCGAAGCATACACGACGGTCCTGGGACCGTCAACTTCCCCCTGTTTTCCAAAAAAAGCGGTTTTGCGGCAGCGCCGCGACACCGCAGAGGGGGATTTGCGTGCGCAAAAGAAAACGAATGTCGCCCGATTTGCTCGATTGGTTTTCCGTCCAAGAGCGTGGGCGTGGAACCTTTGCGGACTACTTGCCTTGGCACCGCGTCACTCGAAGCGATCCGCCGAGTCGCGGCCGGTCGCATTTGCTGATGTGGCGTGGACGCCAACGCGAACTGTTGAGCGATCTCGAATGGGCTGCCTGCATCTTCGCTGTGATGCTTCCCAACGTACTCGACCTACGCGAGCAGTTCCCACTTTCAATCGAGCCTGCGGCGCATGAGCTGACTGCTTATGACGTGGGCCACCCAGCGTCGCTGGCGCCCGGAACCAGCCAACTTGCCGAAGGCTTGGGCATCCACCACCCGAAGGTTCACGGCGATGGGCGCTCGATCCTGTGGCCGATGACCACAGATTTACTTCTCACGCTACGGTATCCAAGTGGCCAACTTGAGCTGTTGGCCGTGGCATGCAAATACGACTCGGAGCTGCAACACCGGCGAACGGTCGAGAAACTTCGGCTGGAGGCGGCGTACTGGCAAGCCCGCAGCACGAAATGGTTGCTGATCAGCCCGAGCCTCTATGACCCATTGGTGGCGCTGACCCTGCGGCAAAGCTTTCCGTGGGCGCTTGGGGAGGCCGTTCCGGCTGCTACGCGTCGGCTGGCCACGGACATCGCTCGCGACAGCTTTTCCAGGTCCTTGAGCGAGGTGTTGACGCGCCTCGCAGGGCAACTCGGGGCCATGGAGATTGCACAGCGCGCGTTTTGGCAGGCTGCTTGGTCCGGCGACTTGCCACTCGATCTGCGTCGGGGTTGGCGGCCGCACATTCCAATCTCTCTGCTATTCCACGAGGACTTCCGTTCCTTGAATCCCATCGCGTCGCGGAGGTCCTCGTGGAAAGGCTGAGCCACAACCATGTCATCCGCATCACGGAAGGACAGTGGACTGGCATCTTTCGGGTGATCCTCGACGAAGTTCGCACGGATCGTACGGTGCTCGTGCGCCTTGAAGCCAGATCTGTGCTGTCAGCAGCAACGAATCAGCTTGAAAAGGCTAGCGCTCCGTCCAGTTGCCACAAAAAACGACAGACGCCATTGATTGGAGCCTTGCTCTGGTTCGATCGCCGTGAACTGGTGGCGTTGCATGATGCCCACCAGCTTCATCCTGTCGAGATCGAGCCTGAGGCCGTGTACTTAGTGCCATTGTTAGGAGATCGCGCCCAGGCATGTTTCGAAAAGCGCAAGAAGACGATGACTGCATTCCTGCAGTTTGATCAGCTCCGGGATCGGATTCTCGCATACAGGGGTCTGAGTGAACTGGTGAGCGACGCCATGCAGGCAGGCAACGCGAGCCGTGTCTTCGTCTACAAATGCTGGTCGTTGCTCTGTCGGCACGGCATCACCGAGTCGAGTCTGCGTCCCCGCCACGACCGCTGCGGCGCACCGGGTGTCTCTCGTCCATGCGATCCCGGGGGCCGGCAAAAAGCTGGGCGCTGGTCGACCAAGCAGCGCATCGCAGCCGCCGTAGGCAAGCCAACGCCTCCCGAGCAGCCCGGCATGAACTCCGATTGGCGCAGCAAGATAATGGCAGCGGATCGTTTGATGCCATCACCAAAGCCCTTGATGCCCGAGCGCTGCGACAGGATCGTGAAGAGCCATTTCATACGCCGTTTTCGCTTTCAAGATGATCAGCTCGTCGAGATCAAGCCGGGTTTTGGTGAGTACCCCAATCGACAGCAGATCCAGCGGGTTCTCGAGGTAGACATTCCACGGTTGCAGCGCTTATTGCAGCGAACCACGGAAGGTCACTTTAAGCGGAGTCTGCGCGGAGCGGCGGGCCGCTCCTGGAAAGGTGTCGCCGGCCCGGGGCACACCTGGGCCGTCGATTCCACAATCGGCGACATGTACCTGCGATCTTCGATTAACCGGGCCTGGATCCTGGGTAGGCCTGTGGTCTATGTACTGGTTGATGTGTGGTCGACAGCCGTGGTCGGGTTCTACGTTTGTCTTGATGGACCCAGTTGGGCAACAGCAAAACTCAGCCTCTTCTGTTCAGGCGCGAACCCGATTCTCGTTGCCGATCTCTGGGGTTATCAGCCGATGGGCGCTCTCATGCCGGCGCCCACGCTCCCGGCCATGCTCATGTGCGACCGGGGCGAATATCTCTCGCGAGCCGCGCGCCAAACGGGTGTGCAACTCTTGCCAATGCAAAGTTATGCGCCACCGTACCGGCCTGACCTCAAAGGACTCGTCGAGGTCCTGCACCGAATCGAAAAGGACAAGCAATATCACTTCGTTCCCGGGGCCATCGATGCCCGACGCGCGGAATATGAACTACGGCGCTTCGACCCAACGGATTCCGTGCTGACAGTGCGGGACTACGTTCACTACCTCTACACGATGTTCAGCACCTACAACCTGACCGCCAATCGCCAAAATCGGCTCGATGCACACATGCGCGCCACCGGCGTCTTTCCCAGCCCCGCCGGCCTGTGGCGATGGGGCCACGAGGTCGGCATCGGCTTTCGGCGCCACGTACCCCAAGCGGAGATCATTACGACGCTCCTGCCAGGGAGCACGGCACGCATCACTCGCTCTGGCATCCAATTTGCGCAACGCGACTATGTGTGCGCCTCCGCCACCGAACAGCAGTGGTTCGACCAAGCGCGAAACTTTGGCGGCTGGGACATTCCGTGCCAGTACTTTCCTGGCTCGGTGGGACGCATATGGACACCGAGTGGTAGCGGCGCCGGCATGCTGGAGCTTCAGCTGTCCGACCAGTCAACGGCCTCTCCAGAGCTGACTTTTGATGAAGTCGTCGACGCCTTCGAATATGCGCGAACGACGCGTGCCCAAGTCGAGCATGCCAATACCATGGTGCGTCTCGCGTCGCTTGAGATGAACGAGCAGATCGTCAGCACTGCCAGTGAACTCACTGCCGAGGCGGAGTCGCGACACAACGGTACGAAGCCATCGATGACGGAATCACGTCAACTCGAAATTGCCGTCAATGCCGAAGGCCTGCCTGTAGCAGAGACACCAGCGCCAGCACCTCACTCCGAAAGCAACTCGGACCTGGACCAGGCCGATGAGAGCTATCTGATTACCATGCGCGACATCCTCGCGGATCTCAACCAGGTCGAGGATGAACGTGAGCAAGTCTGAACGCGCCGATCCCTATAAGGACAACATCTTGACGCAGGGGCTCGGCCCGATCTTGGCGCGCGAGGAATGGCTGGCTCGAATCACCACGCTCCCCCCGCTGCCTCGTGAGCTCGCAAGCATGCCGCCGCACGTTCGTATGCACCGCATGCTGGAAGTGCGCGATTTGCATATGCCGCTGATTGAGGGGGTGCGTGCCGCCGAAACCATCGACCTGATGCTGCGCCAAAGCTACCGGTATCGCGACCCAGCACGAGCCGCAACCTGGACGATCGTTGGAAACGAACCATCGGCTGCCGCAAGCGTTCGGCGCGCGCCAGCCATGGCGGCCGTGGTGGTGGGGCACTCGGGCGTGGGCAAGACCGAGACCATCCACCGCGCGCTGGGTTGCTACCCTGGACAAGTCATCACCCACACGACGTTTCCAAAGTTGGTTGGGGCGCACCACCAGGTGGTGTGGCTCTCGGCCGACGTGCCTGCAAGCGGCAGACTCGCTGATCTGGCGGCGAACCTGATGATCGCCTGGGACGAGGCCTTTGCGCAGTACGCGCCAGGTCATCCGCGCCGATTTGCCGATGTGCTTGTCCGAGAACGTCGCGATGGTGCGCGCATGTTGGATGAGTGGCGGCAGGTGGCTAGCGCGCATTTCCTCGGGGTGCTACACCTCGACGAGGTCCAGAATTTCTTTCGCCTACCGACGCTCGCAAGACGGCGTGCAAGAACCGGACGCGGCAGCGATGATGCGATTGAACTCAGCCTCATTGAAGACCAGACATTGAAATCGGTCCTGACGCTAACCAACACCTGGCAGATTCCCCTCATCCTGTCGGGGACGCCCGATGGGGTTGCTGCGCTGACCAAGCGTCTGAGTACAGTGCAGCGCTTTGTCACGTCGGGCTACCACCGGATCGATGAATTCCGATCCGCCGACGCCCCAAACTTCGTGATGTTTCTGGAGCAGCTCGGCCGATATCAGTTCTTGCGAAAGCGTCTTCCAGTGACTGCAGAGCTGCGCGAGCTGGTGATCGAATGTACTGCCGGAATTCCACGCCTCATCATCGCGCTGTGGATCGCCGCCCAGCGCATCGCTCTGGAGCGGAGCGACGAGGTTCTGCGTCTTGACGACTTCCGGCGCGCGTCGGCCACGGCATTGGCGCCCGTGGCGCCGGCGGTCGCAGCGTTGCGTTCAAGGGACCCGCGACTGATGCGCCGATATGAAGACTTGATGCCGCGTGACGACGCCTATTGGTCGGCATTCTGGGCCGAGGTACAAGCACCATGAACGGTCGCCGCGTCGGCATCTTGCCGACAACTGCTTCGCACCTGATCTCAGGTTGTTGTCGCCGATCGTGGTGTGACCCGATCATACGGTTGACCCTGGTTCGGCGGACCGAATCCTTGGCTCGCATGACGTTCGGCGCCTTATGGCAGGATCAGTGCAGGATCGGCAGAAGAGCGCCAAAGGGGTCATTTTCCGATCGGCGCCGACACGTGCTCGCCCGACAACGCCGCGTGCGAAGGCTTTTTCGGCCGCCTGAAAAACGAACTGTTCTACTCGCGCAACTGGCTGACTACGACCATCGACGAGTTCATCTCGGCGCTGGACTCCTACATTCGCTGGTACAACGAGGCGCGGATCAAAATTACGCTAGGCTCCAGCAGCCCCATCGAATATCGCAGGAACATGGGCATCGCTGTTTAACCAGCCCAAGCTTTTTTGCCGCACC
Source organism: Metallibacterium sp. (assembly GCF_054637675.1). NCBI lineage: Bacteria > Pseudomonadati > Pseudomonadota > Gammaproteobacteria > Lysobacterales > Rhodanobacteraceae > Metallibacterium > Metallibacterium sp. Next base: position 14,403 of record NZ_JBTSRB010000020.1, on the reverse strand, counting down.
CCCGGCGGGTCAACTTACGTCGTCATTTGCACGTTAGACTTTGACTCAGACGACGGGCTGAGCTGCCTAGCGCAACGCGCCTCCCCAAGGCTGCAAGAGGCATCCCGATGCAACAGGAGACCGGAAGGTGACTGGCGGCGGAGCGGCCACCGCTGGCGGCATGGACTTCCAGCACCGCGTGAGCGCTTGGCTCGCGGTGTTGATCCTGGCGGAGAAGGACGCCGTCATGCCGTGGTGCCTGCCTGCGGGAACGACGCTCGACTGGCTCAGGTGCGAAACCGAGCAGCCCATCGATGACATCATGGCTGGCACCTCGGCCGGCGGGCTCATTTTTATCCAGGCCAAGAAGACCTTGAACCTGTCTACCCGTGATGGGTCTGACCTCGCTTCCGCCGTGGACCAGTGCGTGCGGCAAGTCGTCTCGATGCGTAACAAGCCGACCGGCTCCCGTCCTTGGGACCGGGCGGCTGACCCCGCGCGTGACCGCTTCGTGATTGCCACGTCGCCGGAAAGCTCCAAGGCGATCGTCTCCGATGCGGGCAGGATGCTTGACCGGGTCCGCGGCCTCGTGTCCGGGGCGCCGCTGATGGATGCAGCCGTTAACGATCATGAGCAGAGTGCTCTGCATGCATTGACTGCTCACGCGAATACGTCATGGCAGCGCGTCACTGGCGCCGCTCCTTCGGAGGCCGAACTGCGTCAGCTCTTGGGGCTGGTGCGCTTCGAGGCGCTCGACTTGATGGGAGGCAAGGACGAGGCGGCAGCGAAGCAGGCATTGAAGGCGGCGACCCTTAGTAACCCCGACCAGGCCGACAGCGCGTGGTCGCAGCTCGTGACGACCTGCTCGGAACTTGCATCGCGCAGATCGAGCATCAATCGCCAGGGGCTGCAAACGCAGCTCATGGGCCATGGCATCCGGCTGCAGGTCCCGCGAAGCTACCGGGCGGACATCGAAAAGCTGCGCGCCCAGTCCGAGTCGACGTCTGAGGGGCTGAACCAGCTTTCTGTGATATTGGTCGGCCAACAGAACGTGTGGATCGACAGGCCCATCAAGGCCGTCCTGCGGGACGAAGCCGAGCAGGCGTCGCTGCTCGTGGTGGGCGAGCCTGGCGCGGGCAAGTCAGGCGCGCTGCACGGATTGGTCGAGATCCTCAAGAAGGAAGGCCGCGACTATGTATTCATAGCTGTCGATAGGCTCGCCGCAGGCAGCCTGCCAGCCATTCGGCAAGAACTCGGGCTCGAGCACGAACTGGTCAATGTACTGACGAACTGGCCCAGCTCCCAGCCGAAGTTCCTCATTATCGATGCGCTTGACGCAGCCCGCGGCAACATCCTGGGCGGCGCGGTCAGGGAACTCATCAGTTCCGTCATCGGAGACAGCAACTGGCGCGTCATCGCATCAATCCGCAAGTTTGACCTGCGGTACGGCACGGAGCTCAGGCGCCTGTTTCGCGGCGGCGCAATCAGCGGGTTGGTCGACCCCGAGTTCGTCGACGTGCGACACCTGAACGTCGGCACTTTAACGAAGGAAGAGTTGGCGCAGGTAGAAGCGTCGTCGCCTGAGCTGGGTGAACTGATCAAGTCGGCATCGGGCGCGCTTAAAGACCTCATGAGCCAGCCCTTCCATCTCCGCCTCCTGGCCGACATGCTTGGATCGGGTCTGAAACCCGGCGACTTGTCGCCCATCGCGTCGACGATGGAACTACTCGAGCGGTACTGGGTGCACCGGGTGATTGATGCGGACCATGATCACGACGGGGACAGCCGCGAAACCGTGCTCCGCGACGTAGTCCAGAAGATGGTGGAATCAAGGGCGCTGCGCGTGGAAAGGGCGGCGGTCGCAAAGGCCGGTGCGGGCCCGAGCATTTACAGGCTCCTGAGCCAGCGCGTCATGGTGGAATGGCAGCAGGGTATCGCGTCCCTTCCGAACCGCGAGGTACTGGCGTTCTCGCACCACGTCCTCTTCGACTACTCCGCAGCGCGGCTCATGTTTCGTGGGTGCCCAGATGCGCTGATCGAGAAGCTGCGCGACGACACGCAGCTGGCCATCGTGGTTAGGCCCAGCATCCTCATGCACTTTCAGCACCTCTGGGCGGCCGACACCGACCATGGCCAGTTCTGGGACCTGACAATCCGGCTGATGAACGCGAATGGTGTCCCCCAGATCGCGAAGCTGATCGGGCCGTATGTCGCCGCAGAATCCCTCGCCACTCTCGGCGACCTAGACGCGCTCTGTGCTGCGATGGAGTCAAAGACGGAAGTAGTGCGGACATCGGGCGAAAGCGCATTCCGCCACTTGGTCGGCGCCCTGCTGGTGGAGGAGTCTGGCCCATCGAAGCTCGATGCAGCGGACCTAGAACTATGGTGCTCGGTGCTTGAGCGTGTGACCCGAACCATGTCCGACCCGATTGCCTACAGCATTCGGCCTCTCCTGCTGACCTTCTGCGACCACACGGAACGCCTTCCGCCTGACGGCTTCAAACACGCCGGCGAGGTGGCCAGGCGGTTGTTGGACTACGCGTGGAAGCGCCCCCAGCGTGACCACTGGCTGGTCGTTGCGGGGCTGCTCTGCGTGTCGCGCACGTTTGAGTCCGACGTCTTCGCATCTGAAGCTCTGCTGCGCAAGACCCTGGAGAAGGATCATCTAGCCCAGTTCGGCTTCGAGGAGCTCCCTTGGATCACACGCGACATCAAGCGGATCTTCCGTCATAGCCCATCCTTCACCGAGGAGCTCTACAAGAGGGCCTTCGCGTTCAAGGAAGCATCCGACGAACCGACGGCCATGGCACCGGGTCGGATCTTTTCCTTCACGTCCAACCGGCGCCAAGACTACAACATGGCGCTCTTCCAGCTCGGCGAGGCCTTCCCGGAGCTCATGGACACAAACCTGCCGGCGGCGGCCCGCATCCTGGTGGCGACTGCCAATAACTACGCGCTCCAGGACCATGCATCCTCGTCCGGCGAAATTCAGGAGCAGGCGTACGATCTCGGTGGCCTGAGCGGCGTGCTCCGCATCGACTACAGCAGCATCTGGGACGGCGGCACATACCGTCATGACGACGCCATGAAGATGGTCGACGCGTTCCAGAAGAAGCTGGAGTCGCTGGCGAAGGAGGGAGACACTGCGGCGCTCAGGATGGTCGTCGCCGAGGCGGTCACGCAGAACCGGAGCGGCTTCCTCTGGAGGCGGATCCTCATGGTCGCGGCGGAGAACCCGCAATCCCTGGGTGAGATCGTCCGGCCGCTGACCACCTCTTCGGCGATGCTCAAGAGCATCGACACGACCTACCCAATGGCTGCTCTCCTGAAGGCGCTCGGCCCGGCCATGGCGCCAGACGAGAAGGAGAGGGTCGAGACGACGATTCTTTGCTTGGGCACGGACCGGGACATCGGCTTCCCGGCCTCCGAGAATACTCAGCACCGTCTCCTCGTGGCGCTAGCCGATGCGGGGTCGCTGGTCACGGCGGAAGCGAGGAAGATCATGGACGAGCTCCGCTCAGCCGACAAAGTGCCAAGTTACGAGGAACCGGAAAGGCTTCGCTCCTATAGCCGCGCGTTCGGCGAAGTCGAGTACCTGGCGGAGCAAGGTGTCGATGTGGACGCCGAGCCAAACCGCAGACTCCGCACGTTGGAGGCGCCAGTCAAGGAGTTCGCGGAGCAGAACCTGAACGGCGTCCCGACGGCTGAACAGATCAAGTCCATCGTCCCAGCCATGAGGGAGCTTCGCGAGGCGCTTCTCGCGGCGGAGCGTGACGGCGTCGCAAGGCAGCAGGCCGACCACGCCATGCACTACCTCGTAGCGGTTGCGGCGAGGATCGCGCGCACTGACTTGAAGGAGTCCCCCGAGGGCGACCTGGCTAGGGACATCCTCCTGGACGGGGCTGTGCACCCGGAGCCTGTGCACCATCCCGAGTACGACGCGCAGTTCGACAAGAGCCCGTCCTGGGGAAGTCCTGCTGCGCGCATCGAGGCCGCCGCCGGGATGACAGTCCTAGCCCGAAGTGCGCCGTACGCAACGCAGGCCGTGCGGGATGCGATTGCCACGCTCGCCAAGGATCCTGTACCAGCGGTGCGTTACCAGGTCGCATGCGCACTGAACACGATCAGCCGAACTGCGCCTGAGTTGATGTGGGGAATCATCGAGGACATGTGCCGTGCGGAGAGCAGCCGCAGCGTCCTCCAGGGATTGGTCGCGGGGCCGATACAGAATCTGGCGCCGTCAAGCGTCGAAAGGGTGGTGGGGTTGCTATTGATCATCCTGGACCGGGTTAAGGACGGCCCAGGCGCCGGCACCGTCCGCAATTTTTGCATCGGCCTCATCTCCGGCCTCCACATATGGCGCAATGCGGCGCGCTGCGAGGCTGTCGTCTATTCAATCGCCGAGCATCCACTCTCCAACATCGACGCGGCAAGTACGCTGGTACGGAACTTCCGGGAAGCGTCCACCGAAGGCCCAGTCGAGCCCGCGGACCCGACGAAGGATGCTGTCCGTTACAGGATTTGGAAGCTCATCGAGACCTTGCTGAAGTCCAGCATCGACGAGGTGCATGGGATTCTCGCCAGGAACAAGGGCGTTCTCTACGGGGAATGGGCCAAGGCGGACCAGGAGGCGGTGAAGGATCTGAATCGGCTGATCGACCACATCGGCACGGAACTCTACTTCGCCTCCGGTGCGTACAACCCCGGAGGGCAGGCTGCGGATGACTCTGACGGGCATATGCCCGGCGGGAAGGCGTGCCGCTATTACGAGGAATCCCGGGCCTCCTTCGAGCTCCTGGCGTCCTCCGGCCTACCGAGCGTGACCCACAACCTGATGAAAATCCTTGAGTACATGGTGGACTTTGATCCACCCGCCGTGTTCAAGCAGGTTGGCAAGATCGTCGGCTTCGGGAAGGCAGGCGGGTTCCAATACGAGTCCATGGCCGCAGATCAGGTAGTCCGGTTAGTGGAGCGCTACCTAGCCGAATACAGGGAGGTACTCCAGACCGATCCCGAGTGCCGACACGTGCTGATGGAGATACTGGATGCCTTCGTCGAAGCCGGGTGGCCATCCGCCCGCCAGTTAACGTACAGGCTGGATGAGATCTTCAAGTGATGCCCGCCGTGAACGCGGACCAGTTCCTGACGCGATTCCGGGAGATCCGCGGGCAATACCTCGACACGGTCCGGCCACTACTCCAGCAGATGCGGGCGAGGCTCGTGGGCGAGCCAACTGCCGAGGAGACCAAGGCGAATCTTGATCTTGAGGCCCACGTGCGCGTTTACGTGGTGAACTCGCTCCTCGCTGCCCTGAACTGGCGTATGGACGTCTCCGCAGCGGATGGCCTACTTAACCTCGTGCCCGAGGTGGCGCTGCAGTCGTCTGAGAATGGGACGACAAGGTTCCTGGACTATCTCGGCATTGAGAGGCAGACGGGTGTGCCGCTTCTGGTTGTGGAGACCAAGCGGCCGAGCGCCGAGTTGCCGAGACTGCGTGACCCATCGAACGTGTACGCCGAGGTCAACTACTCGGCAATCGTGTCGCAGGGTTTGAATGGGACCAAACTGGCGTACGACTGGAACAAGTGGCTCGCCACCCTACGTGACTATGTGCGGTCCGTGCAGGCAATGGCCGACAGGACGCCTGCGAGAGCGATCATCACCAACGGTGACTGGTTCATCCTCTTTCTCGACCCGGCTGACTCATTTCTGGAGGCGGGCACCAGGGACTCCGCAAAGATTTTGGTCATCGAGGGTTCCGGCGGCTGGGATCCCAACGCCCAGCAAGCTGCCCCTTCGGAGATGGAACGCCGGTACACGGAGGTATTCGAACACCTCGAATACCAGAGGGTGCTTGGCAAGTCACCGCACCTGTCGGCCGGGACGGTGGCCTTCAGCATCGAGAGCCAGAACGTGCAGGGGATGATGCACGGGATCAAGCTGCGCTATGAGAAGCTGCTCAACGTGCACACGCCGTCGCCCCACATATCGCTGGCGCCGGTGCTCTTCCTCCAGTCCCGGTTCGGAGCGTGGCTGACCGTGGACGCTTCCAACCACCAGTTCGAGCTCCCGCACGAGAAGAAGCAACTCGGCCAGCACCTCGCGGCAGTCGCCGTCGCCTCGGCTGCACTCCTCGCGCAGGTGAACCAGGCCCTCGGTACGACGATCGCGCCTAAACGGCTCACGTCCCATTATGCCGACGCCACATCGTTCGGGACGCTCTCGGCGGTGCGGGAAACCTCCATCGACGAATACATCGTGGTCACCGGGGATGAGACGCACTACCTGAGGGAAATGCCCACAGTCCCCGTGTGCCCCTTCCACGAGGCGTCGGCCGCATTTGCGCAAGGCGTCGGGCCGGCGACTCCAATCATGGCAAGGTCCCTTAAACCGAGGGCTTTCTTCATCTCAGGGGAGGATCATCACTGCGCGCACGTTGAGGTATGGAGGGCAAAAGCCTCAGCCATCACAGCGGAGAACCGGGCACAGTGCGGGCCGCGGAGCGGCGACATAGGGCAGGCGTTCTGCGAGATATGGCGCGTGGACGAATACCTGTGCTGCAGAACCTGCGTGTTCGAGTCCGTCTGCACCAAGGCCACCGCCTTTCACCTGCCTTGTCACCGGCCCTGACTGACCATAACACTTAGTCGACGGCACATATCTGTGCTCGACTGATTGACATTCATTGGCTCGGCTGAGTCTTTGACGCCGCGTTCCCCTTGTTCTTAAGCGCCTCATAGAGGCCGACGGGTCCCAGCAGGATCTCCTTGAGCTCCAGCCGAATCTTCGCCGATTCGAGCGCCTGCCGGCTCATTGACGTGAAGGATGCGAGCGCATCCATCACCGCATTCAAGATCTGCTGGTCCAGATCGGGCGAGCTCGCAAATTGCTCCTTCGTGTTGTTGACCGCTTGCTGGATCAGGATCTCGCAGTCGAGCAGCTTGCCCTTGATGACGTCATTCACGTAGACGAGCTTGTCGTCTTCGCTGATCTCGCCGGCAAAGAGGTCGTTGACCTTGTGCAGGATCGCATCCAGCGCTTCCTTGTGTTTGTCTTGAACCAGGCCGCCGCCCGCTCCTTGCGTGGGCTCCATGGGGCCGCCCTTGGCAAGCTTCAGCGTCTGCCGGCCAAGCTCCTTGATGGTGTGATGGGTGAGTTCAAGCTCTGAAAGGTCGACCGTGTCCAGATCGCGGTCGAAGGTCAGCAGGCGCCCGAGCAGCTTGTAGAAGATCCCGCGCTTCTCGATGTCGGTGTTGCCATAGTCAAAAATCTGGCTCAGAAAGCTGTAAAGCCGCACATAGGAGGCCATGTCCTTCTTGAAGAGGAGCAAGGCGTCCATGGTTGCCTTGGCTGAGCGGGCTGGCTCGCTGCTGGCATCGTCTTCGGCCTTGAAGACCTCCTTGGCTTGATGGAATTCAGCCAAGAGGCGGTTCGCGATGGGGACCAGGACGCCGTCCAGCTCGGACTGCTTCCCGCCAAAAACTCGAAGACGCGAAACGGCCTCGACATCCCGATCCATGTAATAGCCAACCGCATCAAGCTTCGCCCGCAGGGCATAAACGACATGTGGGTCCGTGACGTCCGCAAGTTCGGCCGTCTCGTAATACTGCTGGAAGGCTGCGAGGATCTCCTGCGGGTCGTTCCTGAAGTCGACGACATAGGTCGTGTCCTTGCCTGGATACGACCGGTTCAACCGGGAGAGTGTCTGCACGGCCGCGATGCCATCGAGTCGCTTGTGCACATACATGCCGCACAGCAGAGGCTCATCAAATCCTGTCTGGAACTTGTTGGCGACGAGTAGCAACGCATAGTCGCCGCGCTGGCCATGCTTGCTGGAGAAGGCCTCACGGATGCTCTTGCCGCCGAGCATGGGATTGAGCGACTTGCTGAATTCGGTGACCGGATCCTCGCCGACTTCCGGATCGACCACCTCACCGGAGAAAGCGACGAGCGTGTTGATCTTGTAGCCCTTGGTGGCGATGTACTTCTGGACAGCTCGCTGCCAGCGTACGGCTTCGAGGCGGCTCGAGGTCACGACCATGGCCTTGGCCTGGCCGTTCAGTAGCGGCTCGACATGTTCGCGGAAGTGTTCGACGACGATCTCGACGTGCTTGGCGATGTTGAAGCTGTGCAGGTCGACCCAGCCCATGATCCCAGCCTTGGCCGCCGACTCATCGACCACCTGCTTGCCGCCCTTGCCGAAATGCGCAAGCTGGAACGCGGTCTTGTAGCTGATGTAGTTCTGCAGGACGTCGAGGATGAACTTCTCCTCGATGGCCTGGCGCATGGAGTAGACATGGAAGGCGTGCGGGATGTTGTCGCTGGATGGAGGCCTTGATGGGTCCGGGCGCGTGCCGAAGAGCTGGATCGTCCGTTCCTTGGGCGTCGCGGTGAAGGCGACGAAAGTGATACCCGCTTCCTTGCCAGCCGCCTTGGAACGCATGGCGTCGGCAAGCTGATCGTTCAGGATGTCCTCGCTACTGACCTCCTCGATCTCGACCACCTCGCCGGCGAGCTTTTCAGACAGGATGAGCTTGACCGCGGCCGCCGACTCGTTGGTCTGAGACGAATGAGCCTCGTCCGCGATCACGGCAAACCGCTTGCCCTGGGTTTCGGAGAGTTCCTGAGACTTCCTCAGCAGGGCAGGGAATGTCTGTAGGGTGCAGGCGATGATCTTCTTGTCGCTGGCGAAAGCGTTCGTCAGCTCCTTGCCCTTGGCGCCGGACTCCCCCTTGATGTAGGCGACGACGCCGCGAGTGCGCTCGTGGGCGCTCAGCGCGTCTTGCAACTGGTCATCGAGGACCGTGCGATCCGAGATGACGATGACGCTGTCGAACATCTTGCGGTTGGCGTCATCGTGAAGGTCCGCGAGTAGGTTGGCGGCCCAGGCGATCGAGTGCGTCTTGCCAGAACCCGCCGAATGCTGGATGAGGTACTTCTCGCCGGGGCCATCGTGGAGGACGGCCTGGATAATTTTCCTGGTGCAGTCCAGCTGGTGGAACCGGGGAAAGACCACACGGGCGAGCCGCTTCTTGGCGTCGCGTTCCGGAACGATGTAGCGCCCGAGGATCTCCAGCCAGGATTCTGGCTGACAGACATGCTTCCAGAAGTAGTCGGTCGCATAGCCATCAGGGTTCGCCGGGTTGCCGGCGCCGCCGGACTCGCCCGCACCGTTGCTGCCCTGGTTGAAGGGGATGAACCGTGTGTCCATGCCCGCGAGCCGGGTCGTCATGCGGACTTCGGAGTTGCTCAGGGCGAAGTGCACGATCGCACCACCAGGGAAGCTGAGTAGCGGCTCGGTGGCGTTCTTGCCGGCGACCTTGGGGTCGCGGTCCCTCTTGTACTGGTATACGGCGTCCTCGACCGCCTGGGTGTAGTCGGTCTTGATCTCGATCGTGGCGACGGGGATGCCATTGAGGAAAAGCACCAGGTCGATGCAGTTCTCGTTATGCAGGGAGTAGCGCACCTGGCGGACGACCCGCAGGCGGTTGGCCTGGTACTTTGCCTGCAGGTCCGGGTTCATGGCCAGCGCGGGCCGGAACTGGCTGACCTCGACGGGCCGGCGCAGGCCCAGCATCTCGAAGCCGTTGCGCAGCACATGGACGACGCCCTGGTCATCGAGCGCCTTGCGCAGTCGCGTCATGACCTCCGGCAGCGCTCTGTCGCCGTGCATCTTGGTGATCGCCGCCCAGGTGGCCGGCTGACTGTCTACAAGCCATGCCCTCAGATCCTCGGGGAACAGGGCCTGCTCGCGGTCGTAGAGCTTGGCGTCGGGGCTGATCTCGCCAGACGTGGGACGCGTATAGAGCCAGCCGGCCGCGGCAAGGTCGTCGCAGATCTCGGACTCAAAGCGCTCTTCCATGTGGATGGCCGGCATCGGATCAGTCTCCCTAGGATCGATACTTGAGTTGCGGCGGCGGAACCACATTCTTGCTGTACGTTTCGGAAGCCTTCGAGATGAATTCGAGAGCGCCAGGAGCATTGCCAGCGAGCGCGTCACGGATGCGCGAGAAAGTTTTCTTGGCGCCATCTTGCACGCGCTCGTTGTTGGCAAGCAGCAAGATCGCGATCAGGATCAGCAGCCTATAAGCCGGGGGTAATCTCGCGAACAAGCGTATTGCCTCACCGGCGAGCTCGCCGATGATCTTGGTTGCGGTCACCGCGCCAAGGATTGCGGTGACACCGAGCACCTTCATCGAAACGGCTACGGCCATCTTGCGGGAGTAGTACCTGGCCTCGATCGAGAATTCCATTTCAAGCACACGACCGCCCATTGCGACGAGGTCGGTGTCGTTGGAAAGAATCCCCGCTGCGTCCAGTTGTTCGGCCAGTGCAAGGTGAGGCGCGTCATCTGGATCCCGTCCGTCGCGATACCTGTCGACAATGGACTGCTTCGGCGTTCTTTTCTTGAGCAGCTTGCGATACTGCTTCCATTCGGCACGCAGTGTCGCGAGCGGCAGGTTGTTCTCACGCGCTATGCGCGGAATGTGCTCTTCGATCTCGCTCAACGCGCTTCCGGAGATGTAGGCAACAAACGTCCCAGCAACGATGCATTCCATGACTGATGTGGTCGCGGTCGGGTTTCGGCGCCTGCTCGCCAACCAGATGAGATCGCACAGGACAACGTTGGCGTCCACAACGATGACAAACTGCGCGAGCGTCCCGACGAACTGCTTAGCCCATTCGAGCGTTCGCAGGAACGCTAGCGTCTCAGACCGTATGTTTCCCCAACGCAAGTCATCCATCATTTGGCTACCGCCTCTTCATGCGGCAGTATCGGCGCACGATCATGCGTCGCGATTTCTCCGCGCACATCGATCTTGCCGGTGACGGCGGCGGAAATCAGCGCGCTGCGGCGCTCACGTAGCAGATTAACGCCCATAACCACGTCATCACTCAACGCTTCGTACCTACTACCCACATCATCGATGTATTCGATGATGCTTGCCTGCTCTTTGAGAGGCGGCAGGGGAACGTAAAGCCCTTTGACATTTCCACAGTTCAAATGCGGATGAAGCGCCCCGGTCTGGATCGATAAGAGACTGTTGACACCGAAGTTCGAGTTGAGCACCCATGAGAGCCAGCGGCCGTCCAACTGCTCGCGGAGTGGAGCCACGATGATCAGCGCGTGGCAATTGCAGCCAGCAAAATCCTTGGTTACTACTGCCGACTGCCCGATATCGCCTGTTTGAACGATCAGAACATCACCGACTTCCAGTATCGATTTGTTGTGTTCGTCACTCCATTCCTGCCTTACGAAGTAGGGCGGATCAAACCGGATGCAGTTCTCTTTAATGTGCAAAGACTGCAAATAGCGAATCCCATCCTCGACGAACAAGTCACGGGTGGGACCAACGTATCCATTGGTGATCTTCGTGCTCACCGACGAAATGCTCCTGACCTCCCAATGCTCCGGCACCTCCCCCAGCCAGAGGATGCCGGAGTCTTTCATCGGAGCGTTGGGATTGAGGCCGCGGGTGACAGCGTGGGAGATGGTGGCCTGGCGCTTTTCGGCCAGCAGCGCCAGCAGCTTTTCCTGTTCGGCGATCAGCGCGTCGATCTTGGCGGTTTCGCGGTCGAGGAAGGCGACGATCTGCTCCTGATCTTCCTTGGGCGGAAGAAGGACCGGAAGGCGTGAGTGATACTGCGGCTCTAAGTCCCACTGATTGACGCGGATACCCTTCGACATTGAAAGGTACCCAGCCACGTACTGCGGCGACCGCATCAAGTAATGGAGATATTTGCCCGACTCTTCGTGCCTCGCCTCGTAGACGAAGTAAGCTGGACTTACGATTCCCCGGTGATCTGAAATTGCGACAGCCCCTTGCCAGGCCTTCATTTTGTTGATTACCAAGTCTCCCGGGCAGACAAGTTGATAAGGACTCAGATCGTCAGACGGCTTGTTGTTGTTGTCGTCGCGGCTGGCCTTCGGAACAACACCGTGGTCGCGATAAACAGACAACAATTGTTCGCCCTCGAATCCAACCTTCTTGACCCGATTGAACATGACCCAGAGTGGCTTAAGAGCCCAGTGCTTTGGCACTGACCCAAGCCACGGCAATCCGCTGTCCTTGTAGGTCGGATAGCGCCGCCGGCTCATGGCTGCGCCTCGTAGAAGCAAAGCCGAGGCGCGCCTTGCTGGGGATGGGGCATGCTCAGTGGCGCAGCGGGCGCGCCAATGACGTTGGCAGGCGCTACGTGCGGGATCATTCCGCCAACTCCCCCAGCATGGCCATGATCCGCGCCGAGACAGTCTTTAGATCGGCGTCTATCTCGGCGAGATCACGCGGCGGTTCGAACACGTAGAAGTGGCGGTTGAAGGGAATCTCGTAGCCGACCTTGCTCTTGGCCTCGTCGATCCAGGCGTCGGGAGCGTGCGGCAGCACCTCGCGCTCGAAGTAGGCCTGGATGTCCTCGCCTAGCGGGACGTTTTCCGTGTCACGCAAGTTGGTGTCCGGCTGCGGCTTGCCCTTCTGCTTGCCCTTCTGGCCCAAGACCACCTGGCTCTGCTCATCGCGCAGCGGGCGTTCCACGGTGATGGTGGTGTAGCCGAATTGCTCGTTGCGGAAGATCCGCGAGATCGGCACCACCTTGACCTTGCCGCCTTCAGGCGCTGATGGCGCGAATTCGGCGGCATCGATGACCTGGCGCCCGACGACCTTACCTTCGGCATCGAAAACGGTGGCGAGTTCGGCTTCCCTGAAGCCGCCGAAGAGCTGCGCAATCTCCTCGATGTGTCCAGGGCCGATCTCTTTTCGCTTGGCGCCCAAGCTCTTGCGCATCTTCTGCCAGAAGCTGCTGGCGTCGATCAGCTGTACATAGCCCTTGCGTTCATCCGGCTTCCTGTTGGACAGGATCCAGACGTAGGTGGCGATGCCGGTGTTATAAAACATATCCGTGGGCAGGGCGACGATGGCCTCCACCAGGTCGTTCTCCAGCACGTAGCGCCTGATCTCGCTCTCGCCGCTGCCGGCGCCGCCAGTGAACAGTGGCGAGCCGTTGAGCACGATGCCAAAGCGGCTGCCGCCATCCTTTGGCGCGCGCATCTTCGAGATCAGGTGCAGCAGGAACAGCATGGACCCGTCCGAAACGCGGGGCAGACCCGGACCGAAGCGACCCTGAAATCCGCGGGATTCGTGCTCGGAGCGAACTTCCTTCTCGACCTTTTTCCACTCCACGCCGAAGGGTGGGTTCGAGAGCATGTAGTCGAACTTCTCGCCCGGGTGCCCGTCATCCGAGAGCGTGTTACCGGCGATGATGTTGCCGACGCTCTGGCCCTTGATGAGCATGTCTGCCTTGCAGATGGCGTAGGACTCGTCGTTCAGCTCCTGCCCGAACATGATCAGGCGGGCGCCGGGGTTCAGGCTGTGGAGATGCTCGTCCGCCACGGACAGCATGCCGCCGGTACCGGCGGTGGGGTCGTAGATGGTGCGCACGATGCCGGTCTTCGAGAGCGCCTCGTCATCCTCGATGAACAGCAGCTCGACCATGAGCCGAATGACCTCACGCGGCGTGAAGTGCTCGCCGGCGGTCTCGTTGGACATTTCCGAGAAGCGCCGCAGCAGCTCTTCGAAGACCAGGCCCATTTGAAAGTTGTCGACCGCATCCGGGTGCAGGTCGAGGTTCTTGGTGAAGCGCTCCGTGACCAGGTAGAGCAGGTTCGCCTTGTGCAAGCGGTCCACGGTCACTGCGAAGTCGAAGCGGGTGAAGATGTCCCGGACATCGTCCGAGAATCCCTGGATGTAACTCAGCAGGTTGGGCCGGATGTGGTCCTGGTCCCCGATGATCTTCGGCAGGTCCAGGCTGGAGATATTGAAGAAGGTCTGTTTCGCCGCGCGCAGCACGAAGGCGTCATAGGCGATACCAGAGGCCTTCTTGGAATCATATTCGGCGAGCACGGCCGCCTTGGTTGGCGCGAGGACGCAGTCCAGTCGCCGCAACACCGTGAACGGAAGGATCACCCGCCCATATTCGTGCGGCTTGAAGTCGCCGCGAAGCAGGTCGGCCACGGACCAGATCAGGGCGGAGAGCGATTGTTGGTTCATGGGGTCTTGGCTTCGAGTGGCGGAGGGTTGGACTGCTGAATCGCACTGCGGTTCTCGCGTATTGTGGTGGCTGAGGAGGGGCCAAGGGTGGACGATGGTTGCGGGCTGCGAGTGTCAGGGCCGAGGCTATGGCGCTTAGGCCCATCGTCAACCCAGGACAGCTGGCACTGTCGGCGCCATCGCTTCTTGAGTGGCTGCCTGACGAGACGTTTTACAGCCTTTGCAGCCGTCAGCATCGCTTCTGGGGTTACGTTGAAGCTGCCCCGTCATACCGGAGCCCAAGAAGCGATACTTTTCCCGCTACTTGGAGCTCACCATGCAATCGATTCCGCGTCGTATCTATACCGATGATTTCAAGGCCCAGGCGGTGTCCTTGTCC
>NZ_JBTSRB010000019.1:0-50876 GCF_054637675.1 Metallibacterium sp. | reverse complement strand
TCAGTGCGGCACCCAGGGCGAGCGGCACGGTCAATTCCAGCAGCAGGCCGGCATCGTGGCCGAGCGTGGTGCGCTCGATCAGGCTCTCGAGCAAGGCGAACAGGCCCAGCACCAGGCTGGTGGTCGCCGCGTACACCAGGGCGCGGTTGAGGGCCACCGACAGGTCCACCACGCGGTGGCGCAGCACGGCGTACAGGAGCCCAGTTAAAGAAAGCACCAACGCGGAGTTGGTCACAACGGAAGAAACCTGGGGTCCCAGTACGGCCGTATTGTTCAAAAAAATGTTGACCACAAATATCACGCCGCTCCACAGCATCCAGCGCAGGCGCAGCCGCCTTGCGCCATCCGCGTAGCCATAGCTCATGATCAGCAGGGCCAGCGGGACGAGGTAACTCGCACTGAAGACCAGGCCATATTGAGGCCGCAACAGTTCCGCCCAGCCGGTGGCGACGAAGAGGCCGGGGCCGCCCAGGCGCGTGACCGCCCCCGCAGCGAGCAGCAGCAGAAAGCCGCCGCGCCACAGCCAGCGTGCCCGCGGTGTGAGCGCCGGACCCAACATGGATTCGATCAAGATGTAAAAACCGCAACGCGCGAGCAGATAAAGGACATTGGACCCCAGCCAAGCGCTGAGCCCCAATAGCCCACTCAGTTGGGCATGCTGGAACGCGAGACCAACCAGAAAGGCAATGGTCCACAGGGCCATGCCCGCGGCGGCCCGGTCACGGCCGCGCCACAGCGCGAGCAGGGCGATCACGCCAAGCAATACGGAAAAACTGAGCGTTGTCCACTCAAACCACCACGCGTCGCGTACGGCACCAAGATCCACTGTCGTAACGGAGACCGTGCCGAGGACAGCGTTCCGGTGGATCACGAATTCATAGGCCTGTCCCAGGGGGAAACTGTAATTGCTGAGGTGCATGATGCTGACCGCGATACGCGCCGAGCGCGACAACGCTGCCAGATCAAGCCGGTCACCAGCCCGCAGTACCGGCGGCAGCGGAATGTTTGCAACCGGTTCGACCATGGCGGTACGCGCATTCTTGACACTGACGTCAAACGGCAAACCCGCAGGCCTGAATGCCATGAAGCTGGTATACCCAACGGCCATCACGACGACGACCGTCAGCAACACCAGAAGCCCGTAGCGACGATGCATGGCCATCCCCTGTCAGTGCGATATCGAAGCGTGCGAAAAAATACACTCATGCGGCACCGGTCGCAGCCACAGAGGCGGCTGTCAGCGTCGAGTGCCGCCGTGCCCCGGCTTCCTGCGCTGATGGCGGACAACAATGATTCGAACGCCTGTTTCGAGGCTTCGGTACACAACCGAGTACGGAAAGACTCGCAGCGGAAAGACTCGTCGGCCCTTCGTGGCGGGTGTGCCGAAGCCCGGATGACTGACCAGGAGATTGGCGACTCGCTCGAACTTGTCGAGGAAGCGCTCGGCAACGAGCATGCCGACCTGCTCTGCATAGAAGTCCATGACATCGGCGATATCCTGCTCGGCGCCAGGGTGCAGCGATTACTTCACGGAGCAAGCCTTGACCGCAGCCGCTGCATGGCCTCTTGCGCGGAGACTTCGGTTGCGCAACCCGATTCCAGAGCAGCTTCCCTGCGATCCGCTTCCAACTCCCAGGCTGCTTCGACTTTGGGGTCGGCATCGAGGCTCGCGATGAGGTGCCCAAGCAGGTGCGAGCGATCTGCCTAGGGAAGTCTCAGTGCTTCAGCTTCCAGGACTTCGAGCTTTGTGCACATGGGGTTCTCCGACGCCACTGCGTTGAACTTTCCGCAGCTTGCCACAACCCGCGGCGGATCCTGGCGCGAGCCGAAAAATCCTGGGCTGCGTTCCGTTTGAGTGGGCTCGAGTTGTTGGCTTGCTAAGTCCTGGCGGTTGACCCTACAGCGCGCAGGGCCTCCATCAGCAGCGTTTCACTGGTCCTTGCGCGCGCCTCGCTGGCCTGGGCCAGAGCCTCGCTAACCTGGGCACGTTCCTCGCTTTCCTGCGCGCGCAGTGCGAACAGTGCCATCCCCATCTCGTGGGCGACGTGGAACAGCAGCGCGCGTTCATCCGCCGCGTAGTGCTCGCCGGCGCGCTCGGCCACCACCAGGGCGCCGAGCAGATTGCCGCGCAGCATCAGCGGAAAGGCATGGCCGCTCGCGCCGAGCGCGCTCTGGCTGTCGTGCAGATCGAGCGCGGCGTTGCGCGCGCGCAGAGCGACGAAGGCGAGATCATCGGCGGCGACCGTCTCCGGCAACGCCCGCTCGCCGCGCTGACGCATGCACACATAGCCCTCAGCCCCGCGCTCGTAGAGCGCCACGAGCGGCGCGCCGGTGTGGCGGGCGATCTGCTCGACGCCGAGCTCGAACAGCTTCTGCGGCTGGGTGATGAAGGCGCAGTCCTCGGCAAAGCGGCGCAGCGCGGCCTCCATGCGGTACTGGTGGCGGAAGATGAACCGCTCGACCATGGCTTCGATACGCCGGTGCACGGTGCTTAAAGCCACACCCAGGCCGAGCGGCACGGCGAGCTCGAGCACGAGGTCGGCGCGATGACCGAGCGCACTGCGCTCGATCAGGCTCTCGAGCAGCGCGAACAGCCCCAGTACCAGGCTGGTGGTGGCCGCGTACACCAGCGCGCGGTTCAGCACCACCGTGACGTCCACCACCCGGTGGCGCAGCACCGCATAGAGCATCGCGGCAGCGCCGAGGGTGACAAGCCCGTTGTTCAGCGCCGTAGTAGCTAGAAGACTCAGCGGCAGCGGCAAGTCGCCGAAAGCCAGTCCCGCCACGAACACCACGCTGCCCCACAGCAGCCAGCGCAGGCGCTGGCGTCCCCGGGCATCGGCGTGGCGGTAACTCACGATGAGCAGCGCGATCGGCACCAGATAGGCGGCCAGCATCAACGGGCCCAGCCACGGCTGCATCAGTCCGGCCCAGCCGGCGGTCACGACGGCGATCCGACCACCTAGTAGCGTGATCGCCGCAGCGCCCAGGACCAGCGCGAACAGGCCGCGCCACAGGGCACGCCGGCGGGGACTCAACGCGCTGCCGGCGATCGACTCCGCCATCACATAGAAGCCGATCCGCGCCAGCAGGCCGAAGCCGTATAAGCCCATCAGCCCGAGCAGCGCCAGGCGGTTGCCGCCGGGCGCGAAAATCCCAGCACTTGCTAACGTGAGCGGGATTGCGGCCAGCGCCCACAGGGCCATGCCTGCGGCGGCGCGATCATGGCCGCGCCACAGCGCGAGCAGGGCGATGCCCGCGAACAGGATCAAACTGTAGACCGTTATCCAATCGGCCCATTCCCTGTTGCCATTGACCGCGTGCACGCTGACATTGACCTGTGCCGCGCCCCGCTGAATCACCAGGGGATAGCTCGCCGAGGAGGGCAGGTTGGCATGTTCGCTCGTGACCAGCGCGATGCGGGTCGCGCGCGGCTGCGCGCCGAGCGCAAGCCCATCGCCCGCGCGCAAGCTCGCGGGCGTGAGGCCCGGGATCGGCTCGATGCGCGCGCGGTTCGCATCCGCCCAGTGCACCGTGAACGGCAGTTGCGGCGCGGGTTGAAAAAGCATCCAGCCCGCATAGACGCTCGCCGCGGCCACGACGACCGAGAGCAACACCAACCACCCGTAGCGACGATGCATGGCCATCCCCTGTCAGCGCGATATCGAAGCGTGCGCAAAATACACCCGGCGCAGCGCAGGTCAACGCCACTGGATCCCCGGCTCGCGCTGCGCGCGTCCGGGGATGACGAGGAATACGTGACGCGCGCCCGGGGATGACGAGGGGTACGTGAGGTCCGCGCGGGGATGACGAGGGGTACGTGAGGTCCGCGCGGGGATGACCAGGACGGCGCGACGCGCATCCGGAAAAGTCGGGGACTGCGCGGCGTGCGCAATGCCTTGTCAACAGTCCCGGCTTCGCTCACACCTCCAGCGAGGCGAGGTCGCCCTTGCGCTCCAGCCAGGTCTTGCGTTCGCCGGCGCGCTTCTTGGCCAGCAGCATGTCCATCAGGCTGGCGGTGGCGGCGGCGTCGTCGAGGGTGAGTTGCACCAGGCGGCGCGTATCCGGGTGAATGGTCGACTCGCGCAACTGCCCGGGATTCATCTCGCCCAGGCCCTTGAAGCGCGTCACGCTGACCGCGCCGCGCATTTTCTCGCGCTCGATGCGCTCCAGCAGCGCGCGCTTTTCGTCCTCGTCGAGGCAATAGAACATCTGTTTGCCCACATCGACGCGGAACAGCGGCGGCATGGCCACGAACACGTGGCCGCCATGCACCAGCATCGGGAAGTGGCGCACGAACAGCGCGCTCAGCAAGGTGGCGATGTGCAGGCCGTCGGAGTCGGCGTCGGCGAGCACGATGATCTTGCCGTAGCGCAAGCCATCGAGCGCATCGACGCCGGGATCGCAGCCGATGGCCACGGCCAGATCGTGTACTTCCTGGCTGGCCAGCACCGCGCTGGATTCGACTTCCCAGGTGTTGAGGATCTTGCCGCGCAGCGGCAGGATGGCCTGGAACTCGCGGTCGCGCGCCTGCTTGGCCGAACCGCCGGCGGAATCGCCCTCGACCAGAAACAGTTCGGTGCGCGCCAGATCCTGACTCTGGCAGTCAGCCAGCTTGCCGGGCAGTGCCGGGCCTTGCGTGATGCGTTTGCGCACGACTTGTTTGGCCGCCTTCAGGCGCGCGTTGGCGCGCTCGATGGCAAGCTGCGCGATGGCCTCGCCCATCTCGACGTGCTGGTTCAACCACAGGCTGAAGGCATCGTGCACGCCGCCTTCCACCAGGCCGGCGGCATCGCGCGAAGACAGGCGTTCCTTGGTCTGGCCGGCGAACTGCGGATCTTTCATGCGCAGCGACAGCACATAGGTCACGCGCTCCCAGATGTCCTCCGGCGCCAGTTTCAAACCGCGCGGCAGCAGGTTGCGCAGCTCGCAGAATTCGCGCAGCGCGCTGGTCAATCCGCTGCGCAGGCCGTTGACGTGGGTGCCGCCCTGCGTGGTGGGGATCAGATTGACGTAGCTTTCCTGCACCAGCTCGCCCTCGGGCAACCAGGCCAGCGCCAGGTCGAGCTGGCTTTCGCTGCGCTTGAGTTGTTGCAGGAACAAACCTTGCGGCAGCGCTTCCAGGCCAGCCAGCGTGCCGCGCAGATAATCGGCCAGACCATCCGCGTAGCGCCACTGCTCGCGCTCGCCGCTGGCGATATCGAGCAGGCTCACGCTGAGTCCGGCGCACAGCACGGCCTTGGCGCGCAGCAGATGGCGCAGTCTGGGCAGGGCGAATTTGGGCGTATCGAAGTACTTGGGCTCGGGCCAGAAACGCAGCGTGGTGCCGCTGCGCTTTTTCGGCGTGGTGCCGATGATTTCCAGCTTGCCGACCGGCGCGCCATGCGCGAAACGCGTGCGGTATTCGCTGCCGTCGCGGCGGATGTTGACCTCGACGCGGCTGGACAGCGCGTTGACCACCGACACACCCACGCCGTGCAGGCCGCCGGCAAAAGCGTAGTTGCGATCGGAGAATTTTGCGCCGGCGTGCAGGCGCGTCATGATCAGCTCGACACCGGAGATGCCTTCATCCGGATGGATGTCCACCGGCATGCCGCGGCCGTCGTCGCTGACCTCGACCGAGCCATCGTCATGCACGATCACGTCCACCTGGCTGGCGTACCCGGCGAGAGCTTCGTCCACCGCGTTGTCGATCACCTCCTGCGCCAGATGGTTGGGGCGCGTGGTGTCGGTGTACATGCCGGGGCGACGCTGCACCGGCTCCAGGCCGGTGAGCACTTCGATGTCGGCGGCGTTGTAGCGGCTGCTCATGGTGATGATCGCGATTCGTCAAACGATGCAGGATGGGTGGCGCGCGCGGCAGGGTCAAGCCGCGGCCAGCGGCGCGCAGCGCGCCTCCAGCCAGTCGCGGTCGCCGCCGGACAGGCGCGGCGCGAGGAGGGTGCGCACCCGCACGTGGTAGGCATCGAGCCACGCGCGCGCCGCGGCATCGAGCAGCGCGGGCAGCAGCGGGCGCGTGTCGAAAGGGCACAGCGTGAGCGTCTCGAATTCCAGAAACGTGCCGAATTCGGATTGCGCGCAGGTGCGCGTCGCGGCCAGGTTTTCGTGGCGCACGCCGTGGTGGCCCGGGCGGTACAAGCCCGGCTCGATCGAGGTCACCATGCCCGGCTCCAGCGCCACCAGCGCACTGCCGGGCACGGGCGGGCGGATGCCCTGCGGGCCTTCGTGCACGTTGAGGAAATAGCCCACGCCGTGGCCGGTGCCGTGGCCATAGTCCGCATTGGCAGCCCACAGCGGCGCGCGCGCCAGCGCATCCAGTTGCGGCCCGCTGGCGCCGGCGGGGAAACGCGCGCGGCTGAGCGCGATCATGCCGGCCAGCACGCGGGTGAAATCCTCGCGCTCCTCGGTGGTCGTGTCGCCCAGCGCCCAGACCCGCGTGATGTCGGTGGTGCCGCCGAGGTACTGCGCGCCGGAATCCACCAGCAGCAGGCCACGCGCTTGCAATCGGGCGTGGTGCTGCGGCGTGGCGCGGTAGTGCGGCAGCGCGCCGTTGGCGGCGTAACCGGCGATGGTGGCGAAGCTGGGCGCGATGAAATCGGTTTCGCGCGCACGCTCGGCGCAGACGATGTCGTCGACGTCCAACTCGCTGATCTGCTCGCCGCCGCGCACGCGCGTGTCGATCTGACGGAAAGCGCGCACCAAGGCGGCGCCGTCACGCGCCATCACTTCGCGCCAGTGCTCCAGCTCGCCGGTGCTCTTGCGCGCCTTGGCCGCGGTGCTGGGATTGCTGGCCTCGATGCGCTGCACGCTCGCCGGCAATGCGGCCAGCGTGGCCACGGCGACGCGCGCCGGGTCGACCAGTAGGCGTGAGTCGTGTGGCAGCGCGGCGCAGGTCGTGTCGATGTCGGCGTAGTCGGCCAGCGTGATGCCATCGGCGTGCAGTGCAATGGCCAGCGCCGCGTCGATCTTGCCGGGCGTCACGAACAGCGTGGCGCGCTCGGCGTCGAGCAGCAGGTGTGCGAGAAACACCGGGTTGTATTCGACATCGCTGCCGCGCAGCAGCGTGATCCAGGCGATGTCGTCGAGGCTGCTGATCAGGTGGTGCGTGGCGCCGGCATCGTGCAGGGCCGCGCGCGTGCTGGCCAGGCGCGCGCCGCGCGTGGCGCAGGCGAAGGCCGGGTCGTACGCGCGGATCGGCGCCGTCGGCAGCGCCGGGCGTGCGCTCCAGATCGCGCCGGGTAAATCCTCCAGCAGCAGCTCGATGCCGGCCGGATCGAACGTCGCGCGCACCTGGCGCTCGCCAGCAAGGCTGAGCATGTCCGCCGCGATCGACACCTTGGCGCCTGCATTCAGGCGTGTGGCCAGCCAGGCCAGATGCTCGGGCGCATGGGCCACGTGCTGCTTCATCAAGGCGATGCCGCTGCCGGCTAACTCGCGCTCGGCCTGCTCGAAGTAGCGGCTGTCGGTCCACAACCCGGCAAAGTCGCCGCCGACAACCAGGGTGCCGGCGGAGCCGCTGAAGCCGGACAGCCATGCGCGCGTTTTCCAGCGCGTCGGCAGGTATTCGGATAGATGAGGATCAGCGGTGGGCACGATGCAGGCGGCAACGCCACGCGCGTTCATGTGGCTGCGCAGGGGGTGCAGGCTGGTGTGATGGGTCATGACGATTTCCGCTCGCGGGAAAAGGGGCAAGCCGGTAAAGTATGGCTTTCCCGGCGCAGTCGCATCCATGACTCCCCTGATTTTCGTCACCGGCGGCGTGGTTTCCTCGCTCGGCAAGGGCATCGCCGCGGCGTCCCTGGCGGCCATCCTCGAGGCGCGCGGGCTCAGCGTCACGCTGATGAAGCTCGATCCCTACATCAACGTCGATCCGGGCACCATGAGCCCGTTCCAGCACGGCGAGGTCTACGTGACCGACGACGGCGCCGAAACTGATCTGGACCTCGGCCACTACGAGCGTTTCGTGCGCACGCGGCTGTCCGGCAAGAATTCCGTGACCACCGGCAAGATCTACGAAGCGGTGATCCGCAAGGAGCGCCGCGGCGATTATCTGGGCGCCACGGTGCAGGTGATCCCGCACATCACCGACGAGATCAAGCGCGCCATCGACGAGGCCACGCGCGGCTTCGACGTGGCGCTGGTCGAGATCGGCGGCACCGTGGGCGATATCGAATCGCTGCCATTTCTGGAGGCGATCCGTCAGTTGCGCATCGAGCACGGCCCGTCGCGCTGTCTGTTCATGCACCTGACCCTGGTGCCGTACATCAAGGCCGCCGGCGAGATCAAGACCAAGCCCACCCAGCATTCGGTGAAGGAATTGCGCTCGATCGGCATCCAGGCCGACGTGCTGCTGTGTCGCTCCGAGCAGCCGCTGCCCGAGGGCGAGCGGCGCAAGATCGCGCTGTTCACCAACGTGCCCGAGCGCGCGGTGATCAGCGCGGTGGACGTGGACGTGATCTACGAGTTGCCGCTGTGGCTGCATCAGCAGGGCCTCGACGAAATCGTGGTCGAGCAACTGCGCTTGCAGGCGCGTCCGGCCAATCTGTCCGAGTGGGAAGCGACCGTCGCCGCGGTGCGCCATCCGCGCGACAGCGTGGACATCGCCATCGTCGGCAAGTATGTCGAACACAAGGATGCCTACAAGTCGCTGGGCGAGGCGCTGCGCCATGGCGGCATCCGCCAGGCCACGCGCGTGAACCTGCACTGGATCGATTCCGAGCGCGTCGAGGCCGAGGGCGCTGCGGCGCTGCTCGGCGAGGTCGATGCGATTCTGGTGCCGGGTGGCTTCGGCAAGCGTGGCTTCGAGGGCAAGGTGCAGGCGGCGCGCCATGCGCGCGAACGCGGCGTGCCGTACTTCGGCATTTGCTACGGCATGCACGCGGCGGTGGTCGAGTTCGCGCGCAACGTGGCCAGGCTGGCCGGCGCCGATTCCAGCGAAAACGACACGCGCACGCCGCATCCGGTGATCGCGCTGATCACCGAATGGACCACGGCCAGCGGTAGTGTCGAGCGTCGCAGTCAGGACTCGAATCTCGGCGGCACCATGCGCCTGGGCGCGCAGGAATGCCGGCTCGCGCCGGGCACGCTGGCGCGCGAGATGTACGCCAGCGAGGTCATTCGCGAGCGCCATCGTCATCGCTATGAGTTCAACAACACCTATCAGCAGCAGTTCGCCGATCTGGGGCTGGTGATGGCCGGCAAGAGCATGGACGATCTGCTGGTGGAAATCGTCGAGTTGTCGCCACAGCAGCATCCGTGGTTTCTCGGCTGCCAGTTCCATCCGGAGTTCACCTCGACGCCGCGCGACGGGCACCCGCTGTTCGTCGGTTTCGTACGTGCCGCGCGCGAACACAAGCTGGTGCGCGAAGCACCGCGCCTGGCCGCGGAGCACGTCGCATGAAGCTGTGCGGTTTCGAGGCCGGGCTGCAGCATCCGCTGTTCCTGATCGCCGGGCCGTGCGTGATCGAGAGCCAGCAACTGGCACTGGATACCGCGGGTCAGCTCAAGGAGATCACCGCACGCATGGGTGTGCCCTTCATCTACAAATCCAGCTTCGACAAGGCCAACCGCACCTCGCTGGCGGGGCATCGCGGTCCGGGCCTGGAAAGTGGCTTGCGCGTGCTCGCCGAGGTCAAGCGCCAGATTGGCGTGCCGGTGCTCACCGACGTGCACGAGTACACACCGCTGGCCGAGGTCGCCAGCGTGGTCGATGTGCTGCAGACCCCGGCGTTTCTGTGCCGGCAGACCGATTTCATCCACAACGTGGCCCGCGCCGGCAAGCCGGTGAACATCAAGAAAGGCCAGTTTCTCGCGCCTTGGGACATGCAGCATGTGGTCGAGAAAGCGCGCGCCACCGGCAATGAACACCTCATGGTGTGTGAGCGGGGCGTCAGCTTCGGCTACAACAATCTGGTCTCCGACATGCGCGGGCTGATGGTGATGCGCGCCACCGGCTGCCCGGTGGTGTTCGACGCCACGCACTCGGTGCAGTTGCCGGGCGGGCAGGGCGCCAGGTCCGGTGGGCAGCGCGAGTTCGTGCCGGTGCTGGCGCGCGCGGCCGTGGCCGCGGGCATCGCCGGCCTGTTCGTCGAGACGCATCCCGATCCCGAGCACGCGCTCAGCGATGGTCCCAATGCCTGGCCGCTGCAAAAAATGGCCGCGCTGCTGGAAGTGCTGGTGGAGCTTGATCGCAGCGTCAAGCGCGCCGGCTTTATCGAGCACACGCTGTAAATCTCAAACCAACACGCAACCGAGAACGCCATGACCCGCATCAGCAGCATTCACGCACGCGAAATCCTCGACTCACGCGGCAATCCCACCCTCGAGGCCGAGGTCACGCTCAACGGCGGCCAGCGTGGTCGCGCCGCGGTGCCCAGCGGCGCCTCAACCGGCTCGCGCGAGGCGGTGGAATTGCGTGACGGCGACAAGGCGCGCTTCGCTGGCAAGGGCGTGCTGCACGCGGTGGCGCACGTCAACGGCGAGATCGCGCGCGCGCTGCAGGATTTCGACGCCGCTGATCAGGCGGGCCTCGATCGCCGCTTGTGCGAGCTGGACGGGACGCCCAACAAGGGTCGGCTGGGCGCCAACGCCATTCTTGGTGTGTCGCTGGCGGCGGCGCGCGCCAGCGCCGCGGCGCGCGGTATCGATCTTTGGCAGGCATTGGCGCAGGAGCGCGCGGTGCACTTGCCGGTGCCGCAGATGAACGTGATCAACGGTGGCGTGCATGCCGACAACAACCTCGACATGCAGGAATTCATGATTGTCCCGGCAGGTCTGCCCAGTTTCGGCGAGGCCTTGCGCGCCGCATCCGAGACTTTCCACGCGCTCAAGGCGGTGCTGAAGTCGCGCGGCCTGTCGACCGCGGTGGGCGACGAGGGTGGTTTCGCGCCGGATCTGCGCTCGCACGAGGAGGCCATCGAGACCATCCTCGAAGCCATCACCCGCGCCGGTTATCGCCCGGGCAAGGACATCTGGCTGGCGCTGGACCCGGCCGCCTCGGAGTTTTTCGAGGACGGCAAGTACCACCTCGCCGGTGAAGGTCGCAGCCTCGCCGCCGAGCACCTGATCGAGTTGTACGAGGTGTGGGTGGACCGCTACCCGATCTGCTCGCTGGAGGATCCCATGGCGGAAGGCGATGACGCCGGCTGGAAGCTGATCACGCAGCGTCTGGGCGCGCGCCTGCAGATCGTCGGCGACGACAACTTCGTCACCAACCCGGCGATCTTCCGCGCCGGCATCGCCGCCGGCATCGCCAACGCCATCCTGATCAAGCTCAACCAGATCGGCACGCTCA
This sequence comes from Metallibacterium sp., assembly GCF_054637675.1. Classification (NCBI taxonomy): domain Bacteria; kingdom Pseudomonadati; phylum Pseudomonadota; class Gammaproteobacteria; order Lysobacterales; family Rhodanobacteraceae; genus Metallibacterium; species Metallibacterium sp. The sequence continues at coordinate 39,583 of NZ_JBTSRB010000019.1, read as the reverse complement.
GCGAGACGCTGGAAACCATGCGCATCGCCGAGCAGGCCGGCTATGCGCAGGTCATTTCGCATCGCTCCGGCGAGACCGAGGACACCTTCATCGCCGATCTGGCCGTGGCCGGCAGCGCCACGCAGATCAAGACCGGCTCGCTGTGCCGCAGCGATCGCGTGGCCAAGTACAACCAATTGCTGCGCATCGAGCAGGCGCTGGGTGGCGCCGCGCAGTTTCGCGGCGTCACGGCGTTTCCGCGCGTGCGCGCCTGATCGCACCGATGTGGCGCTGGCTCTCGCTGCTGCTGCTGGTGCTGGTGATCTTTCTGCAATCGCGACTGTGGTGGGGCCCGGGCAGCATGCAGGAGGTGCGCACACTGCGTGCGCAGGTGCAGGCGCAGGCGGCTGACAACGCGCGCCTGCGAAAGCGCAACGAGCTGCTCGAAGCCGAGGTGGCCGACCTCAAGACCGGCACCCACGCCATCGAGGCGCACGCGCGCTCGGAGCTGGGCCTGATCAAGCCGGGCGAGGTGTTTTATCAGGTCGTGCCGGTGCAGAATCCGGCCGGAGCGAGCAGTGCCGGTCCATGAATCGACGCGCTGCTGGTGCGTGGTCCCGGCCGCCGGCCGTGGCGCGCGCATGGGTGCGGTCATATCCAAGCAATACCTCGAGCTGGCGGGTCAACCGCTGCTGCTGCACACCCTGCAGCGCCTTGCCGCGCACGCGCGCATCGCCGGGCTGGTGGTGGTGCTGGCGGCGGATGACGCGCACTGGCCCGGCATCACGCAGCTCGCGGGCAAGCCGGTGTTGCGCGCGCGCGGCGGTGACGAGCGCGCCGATTCGGTGCTGGCCGGATTGCGCGCGTTGCCGGACACGGTCGCGGCGCAGGACGGCGTGCTGGTGCATGACGCCGCGCGTCCCTTGCTGCGTGCGCAGGATCTGGGGCATCTCGTTCAAGCCGGCTTGGCGCATGCACACGGCGCGATTCTGGCCGCGCCGGTGCGTGACACGCTCAAGCGCGCCGATGCCGCCGGCTGCATCGTGGCCACCGAGCCGCGCGCCGGACTATGGCGTGCGCTGACCCCGCAGATGGCGCGCCGTGGCGACCTCGAACGCGCGCTGTCCATGGCTGCGCAAGCCGGGGTGGCGATCACCGACGAAGCCATGGCGCTGGAGCGCATCGGTCTGCAGCCGCGCCTGGTCGAGGGCAGCGAGGACAACATCAAGATCACCACGCCCGCCGATCTGGCTTACGCCGAGTTCTGGCTGGCGCGCCACGGCTGAGCCCGAATCAGGCGCGATTGCCGGAGCACCAATTTGGCGGTACCCGCGCTGGCACTAAGCTATAGCATCCCCGGCGCGCCTTGCCGGACCCTTGCTCTGCGACAAGGAATCTTACGCATGGCGGCTATCCGCATCGGTCAAGGTCTCGACGTACACGCTTTCGGCGCGGGCGACCACGTGATGCTCGGCGGCGTGCGCATCGCGCATACGCAGGGCGTGGTGGCGCACTCGGATGGCGATGTGGTGGTCCACGCGCTGTGCGATGCGCTGCTGGGTGCGGTCGCGCTGGGCGATATCGGCCGGCACTTCCCGCCTTCCGATGCGCGCTGGCGCGGCGCCGACAGCCGCGAATTCCTGCGCAGGGTCGCGGCCATGGTGCGGCAGGCGGGCTACGCGCTGGGCAACGCGGATGTCACCGTGATCTGCGAGCAGCCGAAAATCGCCCCGCACGCCGCGGCAATGTGCGCCGTGCTGGCCGCCGACATGGGTTGTACGTCGGCGCAGATCAGCGTCAAGGCCACCACCAGCGAGCGGCTCGGGTTCACCGGGCGCGGCGAAGGCATCGCCGCGCAGGCCGTGGTGCTGCTGGTGGCTGCGGCATGAGTGCCGAACACGACGCCGTGCATGAGAGTTTGCCGCGCGCCTGGGGCGCGCCGCCGCTGCGTGGGGTGTTGCGCGCGCAACCCGAGGACTTCGTCGTCGAGGAAGTGCTGGGCTATGCCGCCGATGGCGCCGGCGAGCACGTGCTGCTGAGTGTGCAGAAGCGCGAGGCCAATACCGCCTGGGTGGCGCGCAAGTTGGCCGAGTTCGCGGACGTGGATGAGCGCGCGGTAGCCTGGGCCGGACGCAAGGACCGCCACGCGTTGACCACGCAGGCGCTCAGCGTGCACTTGCCGGGGCGGCCCGATCCGGATTGGTCCGCGCTGAATATGCCAGGCGTGCGCGTGCTCGGTGCGCAGCGCCACGGCCGCAAGCTCAAGCGCGGCGCGCTGGCAGGCAATCGCTTCGTGCTGCGCATCAGCAAGGTGCAGGGCGATCGCGCCATGGCCGAGCAGCGCCTGCTGCAGATGCAGGCGCGGGGCGCGCCCAATTATTTCGGTGTGCAGCGCTTCGGTCGCGGTGGCGACAATATCGACGCCGCGCGACGCATGTTCGCTGGCCGGCGCGTGCCGCGCGCCGAGCGCGAGATGCTGCTGTCCGCGGCGCGCGCGCAGTTGTTCAACGCGGTGCTGGCGCGGCGCGTCGCGCAGGCCAACTGGAACTGTGCGCTGGACGGCGAGCTGTGGGCGCTGTCCGGCTCGCGCGCATGGTTTGGTCCCGAGCCGTTTGATGCGCTGCTGGAGCAACGTCTGGCGGCGTTCGACATCGCGCCATCCGGTCCGCTGTGGGGACGCGGTCCCAATCCGGCAGGCGCGGCCTGCGCGCAGCTTGAGCACGCGGCGCTGGCCGCATACCTCGATCTCGCCGAAGGTCTGGCTGCGGCCGGCCTGGAACATGCACGACGCGCGCTGCGTCTGGATTTGCGCGGCATGTCCTGGCACTGGCACGGCGACGATGCGTTGGAATTGAGCTTCACCCTGCCAGCCGGCGCTTATGCCACTGCCGTGGTGCAGGAACTGCTGGATGACGCCGCTGCGCAAGCCGCCTTGGGTGACGCGGCCTGAAGCTTCAGCGCGCGCTCAACAACACCAGCGTCGCACCGCTGCCGCCCTGATTGGCGCGCGCCGAGGCGAACGCGATCACATCCGTGCGCCGACGCAGCGTGTGCGCCGTGAGCGCCTTCAGCACCGGGCCGCGTTGCCCCGAGCGCAAGCCCTTGCCGTGGATGATCTTGATGCAGCGATAGCCGGCGCGGTGGCTGTCGGCAAGAAACGTGGCCAGCAGCTCTGCGGCCTCGATGGCGCGCAGGTGATGCAGATCGATCTCGTCCTGCACGCTGAACTCGCCGCGGCGCAGACGCTTGAGCAGGCGCGGGGAGTGGCCGTCCTTGAGATGCAGCAGTTCCTCGCCCACTTCGATCGTGGCCGCATCGAACGTGCCGTCGAGCAATTCGCGCATCACCGCGGCCTCGTCGGCGGCGGCCATGTGCGCGCGCGGTGGCGGTGGCGCGCGGCGCGGTGGCGGTTCCTGCGGCGGCAGTTCGCGCAGCGGTCGCACCGCGGCGCGGAACAGTTCCGCCGCGTCCTCAGGGTCGATATCGACGCCGTCGCGCTTGCTCATGTTTGCAGATTAGCAGCGCCGCCGTGGACGTCTCGTGGCGATACATCCGACTGATAGAATCGACGCCTGAAGCCGCCGCGGGTCGCGCGCGGCGATCCGGGATTCTCATGCACGTGCTGATCAGCAACGACGACGGTGTGGATGCTCCCGGCATTCATGTACTCGCCAAGCATCTGGTCGCACTGGGGCGCATCAGCGTGGTCGCGCCGGATCGTGATCGCTCTGGCGCCAGCAATTCGCTGACGCTGGATCAGCCGATCCGCGCGCTGCGCATGGAGGACGGCCGTTTCCGCGTGGCCGGCACGCCCACCGATTGCGTGCACCTGGCGTTGTCCGGCCTGCTCGATGACGATCCGGATATCGTGGTCTCGGGCATCAACAACGCCGGCAATCTGGGCGATGACGTGATTTATTCAGGTACGGTTTCAGCGGCGATGGAAGGACGCTTTCTGGGCCTGCCGGCGATCGCCGTGTCGCTGGTCACGGCCGATCATGTCGGCGAGCACTACGCCACCGCCGCCGAGGCGGTGTTGCGTCTGGTGCGGCGTCTGGTGGCGCAGCCGCTGCCGGCCGACACCATTCTCAACGTCAACGTGCCTGATCGCCCGTGGCGCGAGCTGGCCGGCTTCGAGGTGACGCGTCTCGGCCGCCGCCATCGCGCGGCGCCCTGTCTGCGGAGCGAAGACCCGCGTGGCAAGCCGGTGTGGTGGATCGGTCCGGTTGGTGCCGCCGAGGACGATGGCCCCGGCACCGATTTCGATGCGGTACGCCGCGGCTGCGTGTCGGTCACCCCGATCCAGGTCGACCTGACGCGCTTTCAGGCGCTGGAAACCGTGGCCGCGTGGATTGACGGGCTGGAAGCCGATCTGCCGCGCGCGGGGTCACTGTGAGTCAATACCACACGCCCGTGCTCGATCAGGGCGGCCAGGGCATGACCTCGCAGCGCGCGCGCGATCGCTTGGTGGCGCTGCTGCGCGCGGAGGGCATCCAGAGCCCGCGCGTGCTGGAGGTGATGCGCACGCTGCCGCGACACGTGTTCATCGATGAGGCGCTGGCGGCGCGCGCCTACGAGAACACCGCGCTGCCGATCGGTTTCAGCCAGACCATCTCGCAACCGTGGGTGGTGGCGCGCATGACCGAGGCGCTGCTCGAGTTCGGCACGCCGGCCAGGGTGCTGGAAATCGGCACCGGCTCGGGCTACCAGGCGGCGGTGCTGGCGCGGCTGGTGCCCGGTGTCTACACGGTCGAGCGTATCGACGAACTGTTGCGCCAGGCGCGGCGCCGTTTTCGCGCGCTCAAGTTCGACAACATCCGCAGTCGTCACGACGACGGCATGCTGGGCTGGCCGGCCGAAGCGCCGTTCGACGCGATCATCCTTACCGCCGCTGGCGAGGTCGTGCCGCAGGAACTGCTCGCGCAATTGGCGCCCGGCGGCATGGTGCTGGGTCCGTTCGGGCCAGCCGACCGGCAGCACCTGCTGCGTTTTCGGCGCGATGCCGCCGGCGCGCTGCGGCAGGAGGATCTTGGCGAGGTCAGCTTCGTGCCGCTGCTGGCGGGCACGCGTTGATGCGCCTGTTCGGTGCGATCTACCAGCGCGTGCTGGGTTGGTCGCGCCATCGGCACGCCGAACGCTATCTAGGTGGTTTGAGTCTGGTCGAGGCGTTCGCGATTCCGGTGGCGCCCGAGCTGATGCTGGCGCCGATGTGTCTGGCGCAGCCGCGGCGCGCGTATCGCTATGCCAGCATCAGCCTGCTGTGTTCCCTGATCGGCTCGCTGATCGGCTACGCACTGGGTCATTACGCCTTCGATGCCTTGCAACCGTGGCTGCTGAAGCTGGGCTGGATGGGGCCGATCGAGCGTCTCGTCGCGGAGCTGCGCGTGGACGTGGCCGAGCATCCATGGACCGCGTTCTGGCTGCTGGTGCTGGCCGGATTCACGCCAGTGCCACTGAAGCTGTTCACCTGGGCTTCGGGTATTGTCGGGGTGCCGCTGCTGGCGTTTTTCGCCAGCATGGCGGTGGGGCGCGGCAAGCGCGTGTATCTTCTGGCCTGCATGTTGCGCTGGCTGGGACCGCGCGCCGAACTGTTTCTGGCGCGCTGGGTCGAATGGTTGGGCTGGGGTGCCGTCGGCGCGCTGGTGCTGCTGGGTTTGTGGTGGTTTGGATTCACTTGAGGTTCGCATGCGTTCGTGCCCGCGCTCCTGCCTGTTGCTGATCGTCGCGCTCGCGGTGCTGCTGCTGACGGCTTGCTCCACCGAGCCGCGTGTGGTGGCGGTGCGGCGTTTTTCACCTTACGGCACGCCGGCGTCGCGCGTGACCGAGCGCCCCGGCTACTACCGCGTGGTCGCCGGCGATACGCTGTACAGCATCGCTTTCCGCCACCAGATGGATTACCGCGAGCTGGCGCGCATCAACGGCATCGGCCCGCCCTACACGATTTATCCGGGGCAGGAGTTGCGCCTGCATGGCGCGCCTGTGACGCTGGCGCAGACGGCTCCCGGTCGCGCTCCGGGGCCGGCGCCGATCACGCCATCGCCGGCTGCGGCGACACCCGCGGTGGTTGCGGCGCCCGGCGCGGTTGCTGCAGTGGCGGCACCTGTCAGCAGCAGCGTGACGCCCGCGAATACCGTCGCCACCAGTAGTGTTTCGGCGCCGGCCCGCGCGAATACCGCGGTGATCAGCGGTGGGCCGACGCGCAGCGTCGATGGCATCGTCTGGCGCTGGCCGGTGCATGGTCCGGTGCTGGCCGGCTTCGAAGCCGATGAGCCGGGCCGGCAGGGTCTGGATATCGGCGGGCGCATGGGACAGCCGGTGTACGCGGCGGCGTCCGGCGTGGTGGTGTACAGCGGCAGCGGCCTGGTCGGCTATGGCGAGTTGATCATCATCAAGCACAGCGACAGTTATCTGTCAGCCTACGGCCACAACAGCGTGCGCTTGGTGAAGGAAGGCGAGAACGTCGTCGCCGGACAGGAGATTGCCGAAATGGGCAATAGCGGTGCACCGCGCGTCGAGCTGCACTTCGAGATCCGCAAGGACGGCAAGCCGCTGAACCCACTGGACTTTCTGCCCAAACGTTGAATCAGCGCGTTGCGCTTCAGCCGGGCAGGATGAATGCCGCGACCACGCGCCGTCCCTCGTCGGACAGCACCGTGTAGGTGCGCGCGCAGGCGGCGTTGTGCATCACCTCGCAGCCGATGCCCCGTCGCAGCAGCGCGGCCAGCGTGGCCGGCGGCGGAAACTGCTGCTGCACACCGGTGCCCAGCAGCACGATCTCGGGCTGCAGCGCCAGCACGGCATCCCAGTGCTCGGGCTGCAACGCGGCGGCGGCGCGTACCGGCCAGTGCTCCATGGCCTGCTCGCGGCACAACAGAAAACTCTGCCGCAGTTCACGATCGACCACGGTGATGCTGTCGGCGCCGACGTGACGAACGTACAGCCAATGCCCGGGGCGCTGCAGCGAGAGTTCCATCAGCGTGGCAGAGCGAGTTTCGGGGCTTCCGCGTTGCGCCGGAACACGCTGGCGATGTGGCCAATGCGCTGCACCAGATCGGCGCCACTGCCGGCGAGCAGGGCGTCAAGCTGTTCCGCGCGCGCGCTGCGATCCACGCCAGCTAGGCGCACCTTGACCAGTTCGTGGTGATCCAGTGCCGTGTCGAGTTCGCGCAGCAGCGCCGGGGTCACACCGCGCCCGCCGAGTTGCAGCACCGGCTTCAGCGGGTGTGCCATGCCGCGCAGGTAGCGAACTTGAGAAGGAGTCAGGGCCATGTGCGTCGATCTGCTGCGGTCGAATGTGGCCGCGGAAGGTATCATGTACAGCCGCGTCGATGGTTCGTGTTCGTGTGAACCGCAACAAAAGCAGTACGCGCTGGTTGCGCGAACATTTTGCAGATCCCTACGTCAAAAAAGCGCAGGCGGCGGGCCTGCGTTCGCGTGCGGCATACAAACTGACCGAATTGATCGAGCGCGATCGACTGCTGCGGCCGTGCATGAACATTGTCGATCTGGGCGCGGCCCCAGGTGGCTGGACGCAGGTGTTGCGCGAGCACCAGGCCGGACAACGCGGCGCAGGTGGGCGCCTGGTCGCGCTGGATATCCTGCCCATGCAGGGCATCGCCGGCGTGGATTTTCTGCAGGGCGATTTCCGCGCGCCGGAGGTTCAGGCCCGCCTGGAAACACTGTTGCAGGGCGAGAAGCTTGATCTTGTGCTTTCCGACATGGCCCCCAACATGAGTGGCGTGGTTGTTACCGATCAGGCGCGCGCCATGGAGTTGGCTGAACTGGCCTCCGGGTTTGCGCGGCAATGGCTGAAACCTGAAGGCGCGCTGCTGGTGAAGTTGTTCCAAGGTATCGGATTTGATGATTTCGTACGTGACTTGCGCGGCGGCTTTCAGCGCGTGAGTATGCGGAAACCCAAGGCTTCGCGCGCACGTTCGCGCGAGGTGTATGCGCTGGCAACGGGCCTGAAGCCCGGAGCGCGGACGGAGCGGAAAAAATGAACGACATGGCCAAGAATCTGGTGTTGTGGCTGGTGATCGCGGTGGTTTTGCTGGCCGTGTTCCAGAGTTTCGCGCCATCCGATCACGGCAGCCAGGCGATGAGCTATACCAACTTCGTGCAGCAGGTCGACAACAACAACGTCGGCGCGGTGACGATCAGCGCCAGCAACCCGCCCAACATCACCGGCAAGTTGCGCGACGGCAGCGCGCTGCGCACCGTGGCGCCGTTCTTTGATGACAGTCTGGTGCCGCGCCTGCTCAAGCACGACGTGCAGGTCACCCAGGCGCCCGCCGATGGCGGCAACATTCTGGTCAAGATACTGATTGACTGGGTGCCGATCCTGCTTATTTTCGGTGTGTTGTTCTGGTTCATGCGTCAGATGCAGTCCGGCGGTGGTGGTCGCGGCGCCATGTCGTTCGGGCGTTCGCGCGCCAAGCTGCAGGGTGAGGATCAGGTCAAGGTGACCTTCGCCGATGTCGCCGGCTGCGAAGAGGCCAAGGACGATGTGCGCGAGCTGGTTGATTTCCTCAAGGACCCGGCCAAGTTCCAGAAGCTGGGCGGGCGCATTCCGCGTGGCGTGCTGCTGGCGGGCTCGCCGGGTACCGGCAAGACGTTGCTGGCCAAGGCCATTGCCGGCGAGGCCAAGGTGCCCTTCTTCTCGATCTCGGGCTCGGATTTCGTCGAGATGTTCGTCGGCGTCGGCGCCGCGCGCGTGCGCGACATGTTCGAGCAGGCCAAGAAGCACGCGCCGTGCATCATCTTCATCGACGAGATCGACGCGGTCGGCCGCCATCGTGGCGCCGGTTTGGGCGGCGGTCACGACGAACGCGAGCAGACGCTCAATCAGTTGCTGGTCGAGATGGACGGCTTCGAGGGCAGCGAAGGCGTCATTGTCATCGCCGCCACCAACCGCCCCGACGTGCTTGATCCTGCGCTGCTGCGCCCGGGTCGCTTCGATCGGCAGGTGTTCGTGAACCTGCCCGATTTGCGTGGCCGCGAGCAGATCCTCAAGGTGCACATGCGCAAGGTGCCGGTGGGCAGCGACGTCGATGCCATGATCATCGCGCGCGGCACGCCTGGGTTCACCGGCGCCGACCTGGCCAATCTGGTCAACGAGGCCGCGCTGTTCGCCGCGCGCGAGAACTCGCGCGAAGTGCGCATGGACCACTTCGAGCGCGCCAAGGACAAGATCATGATGGGCGCCGAGCGGCGCTCGATGATCATGACCGAGGATGAAAAGCGCCTCACTGCGTATCACGAGTCCGGGCACGCCATCGTCGGCCTCAACGTGCCTGACCACGACCCCGTGCACAAGGTCACCATCATCCCGCGCGGGCGTGCGCTGGGCGTGACCATGTTCCTGCCCGAGGCCGATCGCTACAGCCACAGCCGCACGCATTTGCAGAGTCGGCTGGCCAGCCTGTTTGGCGGGCGCGTGGCCGAGGAACTGATCTTCGGTGCCGACAAGGTCACCACCGGCGCCAGCAATGACATCCAGCGCGCCACGCAACTGGCGCGCGACATGGCTACCAAGTACGGCCTCAGCGAGGAACTGGGTCCGATGACTTATGGCGAGGACGAGGACGAGGTGTTCCTTGGGCGCTCGGTCACCCAGCACAAGACCGTATCCGAGGCTACCGCGCGGCGCATCGACGAGGTGGTGCGCACCACCATCGACGCCGGCTACAGCCGTGCGCGCCAGATCCTCACCGACAACATTGGCATCCTGCACGCCATGGCTGCGGCGCTGATGCAGTACGAAACCATCGACCGCGAGCAGATCGCGGCGATCATGGCCGGGCGCGAGCCGGGTCCGCCCAGCGATTGGCGTGCACATGATGATGTTGCCGGCAGTAGCGGTGTCAGTGCTGGTGGCAGTGCGGCCGGCAGCAGCAACGCCCAGCCCAGTGATGGCGTCGCTCGGCCCGCGCCGCAAGCCTGAGCGCACTTGTCGCAACGTCACGAAAAGGCCAGAGTTCGCTCTGGTCTTTTTCATGGGAGCGGGTGATGTTTCATGCGAACGTTCCGACCGCGAGCGCGCGCGCGCCGCTGAAACCCTGGTGGGCCATCGCTATTGCGCCAGGCGTGGCGAAGTCTCCGCGCAAGCGAAAAGTCTGATGATGTTCGACACGACGCCGCAGCTGGACTGCGCCGGACGCCCGCTGCTGCTGGATCGCGCGCGTATCGCCGGCATCGTCAATGTCACCCCGGATTCGTTTTCGGATGGCGGCCGGCATGCCGATGCGGAAAGCGCCATCGCGCATGGTTTGCGCCTGATCGAGGAAGGCGCCGATCTGTTGGACATCGGTGGCGAATCCACGCGCCCCGGCGCCGCGTTGGTGCCGCTCGCGGATGAACTGCAGCGCGTCGTGCCGGTGATCGCGGGTCTGGCCGCGCGCAGCCGCGTGCCGCTGATGGTGGATACGCGCAAACCCGAGGTGATGCGCGCGGCGGTGGCTGCAGGCGCCGGCTTGATCAACGACGTGTGCGCGCTGCGCGAGCCCGGTGCGCTGGATGTCGTCGCCGAACTCGGTGTACCGGTGTGCCTGATGCACATGCAGGGCGAGCCACGCAGCATGCAGCAGGCGCCGCACTATGCGGACGTGATCGAGGACGTGCATCGCTTTCTGACCGAGCGCCTGTTGTCCTGCGAGCTGGCCGGCATCGCGCGTGGTCGCGTGCTGGTCGATCCTGGCTTCGGCTTTGGCAAGACGCTTGAGCACAATCTGGTCTTGTTGCACGCCTTGCAGCGTTTCCATGGCTTGGGCGCGGGTTTGCTGGTCGGGCTGTCGCGCAAGTCGATGATCGGCGCACTCACCGGACAGCGCGAACCCGCGCAGCGCGTGATCGGCTCGGTCGCCGCCGCGCTGCTGGCGGCGCAACGTGGCGCGCGCATCCTGCGCGTGCATGATGTCGCCGCTACGCGCGAGGCGCTGGCGGTGTGGCAGGCCGTGGAGAATGCTGTTGCGCCCGCGGGTACGCCGCCGCCACGCAGCGCCCGAGCGCGCCGGGACGACGAGGATTGAGCCGTTCGCTGCAGCAGCGCGCGGCGCTATGCTTGCGCGCATGTCCGATTCCCCTCCTGCAACCTCGGCGCTCGCTGCAAGCACGGCCACGCGCCAGTATTTCGGTACCGACGGCATTCGCGGTCGCGTTGGCACGTGGCCGATCAGCGCCGATTTCATGCTGCGTCTCGGCCACGCCGCCGGCACCGTGCTGGGCCGTGGCGCGCGTGGCACGGTGTTGATCGGCAAGGACACGCGCGTGTCCGGCTACATGTTCGAGGCAGCACTCGAGGCCGGGCTGGTGGCGGCCGGTTGCGACGTGCGCCTGCTCGGGCCGCTGCCCACGCCGGCGGTGGCGTGGCTCACGCAAACACTCGGCGCCAGCGCCGGCATCGTGATCAGCGCCTCGCACAATCCTTACGACGACAATGGCGTGAAATTCTTTGGTGCCGACGGCGAGAAGCTCGACGATGCGCTGGAGCTGGCCATCGAGGCTGCCGTCGCGCAGACCTTCGCCACCGTCGATTCACACGCGCTGGGCAAGGCGCGGCGCGTCACCGATGCGGCGCAACGCTACGAGGCATTCTGTCGCGGTACGGTGGCGGCGGATTTCAGCCTGCAGGGATTGCGCATCGTGCTGGACTGCGCGCATGGCGCGACCTACCACGTTGCTCCGCGCGTGTTTCAGGCCTTGGGCGCCGCGCTCACGGTGATCGGCGCCGCGCCGGATGGTTTCAACATCAATGCCGGATTTGGCTCCACGCAGCCGCAGGCCTTGCAGCGCGCGGTACTGGATGCGGGGGCTGACCTCGGCATCGCTTTCGATGGTGACGGCGATCGCGTGCTGATGGTCGATGCCCGGGGCGCGCTGGTCGATGGCGATGACTTGCTGTTCGTTCTCGCGCGCGATCTGGCGGCGCGTGGTCTGCTGCGTGGTGTGGTGGTCGGTACGCTGATGAGCAACGAGGCGCTGGCGCGCGCGATCATCGCGCTGGGCGCGCCGTTCGTGCGCGCCAATGTCGGCGACCGTCACGTGCGCCGCGCGCTGCGCGAGCACGGTGGCGTGCTCGGCGGCGAAGCATCCGGCCACATGCTGTGCCTGGACCGCGCTGGCGCGGGCGATGGCATCGTCACCGCGCTGGCGGTGCTGGAGGCGCTGGCGCGCAGCGGCCAGCCGTTGCACCAGGCTTGCGCCGAGTTGGGCAAGTGGCCACAACGCACCATCAATCTGCGCATCTCCGTCCCCGCTGATGCGCTGCTGGCGGCGCCTGCGGTGCGTGCGGCGCTCGCGGCCACCGAACGCGCGCTGGCCGGGCATGGACGCGTGGTGCTGCGTGCCTCCGGCACCGAGCCGCTGGTGCGCGTGACGGTGGAGGCGCGCGACGCGCAACGGGTCGATCAGCTCGCCACGCAACTTGCCGAAATCGTAAGACTGGCGGCTGGCGGCGCGCCTGGCGCCGAAGCCCTCCCGTGAAGCAGGTTCCCACCCTCGATATCCGTCGTTACGGCAGCGCGCGCGGGCTTTGTCGCCGAGCTCGGCGTGGCTTATCGCGAGTTCGGTTTCTGCTGCATCAGCGGTCACGGCATCGATGCGGCATTCTGCAGCGCCTGAGCAGTCACGTGTATCCATCGACCACGCATCGCGTGGTCAATCCCGCGGGCGAGGGCGCGCGCCAGCCGCGTTGCTCGGTGCCGTTTTTTCCGCATCCCAACCCGGATTTCCTGATCGATGTATTGCCCGACTGCATCAGCGCCGCGCATCCCAGCCGCTATCTGCAGCCGATCACCGCGCACGGTGATCGGCAACAGCGTCTGCACGAAATTCATCTGGTCTGAGCACACCTGATTCCCTGGAGCTTCATGCATGGCCGTCGCGCAGCATCGCGAAAAGCACTTCAACGCATCCGATCGCGTGCGCGATCTGGTCATCGGCATGGCCGATGGCCTCACCGTGCCATTTGCCTTGGCTGCGGGCCTCACTGGCGCGGTCGCGGCCAATCGCCTGATCGTCACCGCCGGCGTGGCCGAGATCGCCGCCGGCGCCATCGCCATGGGGTTGGGCGGCTATCTCGCCGCGCGCGGAGACGCCGAACACTACGCCAACGAACGCCAGCGCGAGCAGCGCGAGGTGCGCGATCTGGCCGAACACGAGGAAGGCGAGGTGGTCGAGATTTTCGAGCGCTACGGCCTTACCCGCGCGGACTGCCAGCCGATCCTCAGCGCTTTTCATCGCGACCACGATGCCTGGGTCGATTTCATGATGCGCTACGAGTTGGGCCTGGAGCAGCCGCATCCCGGGCGCGCGCTACAGAGCGCGCTGACCATCGGCGGTGCCTATGTCGTTGGCGGTCTGGTGCCGTTGCTGCCCTACATGCTCATGACCGGCGTGGGGCGCGCGCTGGCCGTTTCCGTGGTCGCCACGCTGGGCGCGCTGGCGGTTTTCGGTGCGCTCAAAGGACGCTACACCGGTACCGGCGCGCTTCGCGGCGCGCTGCAAACCGTGGTGATCGGCGGACTGGCCTCCGCCGCGGCGTTTCTGGTCGCGCGCTGGATCGGCGCGTAAGCGCAGCGTTTGCGCGATCAACGGTCGCGCTGTGACGGTTGATCCGTTGCGGCGTCATCGCTGACGCGAAACTGATGCGCGCGGCGCGCGATCAGCGCCAGTGCGAGGCGGTCGGGCAGCAGCTTGAACAACGTCTTGATGCCACGGTTGATGCGTCCGGGTATGTACACCAGCGTGCCGCGCTCGACGGCAGCCAAGCCCTCGCGCGCCACGCGCGCGGCGTCCATCCACATCCAGCGCGGCATGCGCGAGACCTGCGCGCGTGCGCCGCTGACGTCGTGGAACTCGGACCAGGTGAAGCCCGGACAGAGCGCGCAGACGTGCACGCCGCAGGCGCAATTTTCCTGGCCCAGAGACTGCGAAAAGTGGATGAGATAGGCCTTGCTGGCGCCGTACAACGTATGCGCGGCGGTTCCGGGAACCAGCCCGGCCAGCGAGGCGACGTTGACGATGCGGCCATGGCCGCGGGCGCGCATGCCGGGCAGCAAGCGGTGCGCCAGCTCGGTGGGTGCGGTCATCATCACCTGGATGAATTCGGCGTGTCGTGGCCAGACGCTGGCATCGAAAGTTCCAGGCACACCGTAGCCGGCGTTGTTGATCAGGATATCGATGCCGATGCCGCGCGCGGCCAATTGCGCGCACAGATTTGCGGGCGCGGCGGGGTCGGCCAGATCGGCAGGCAGGATCACGCAGCGCGTGCCGTGCGCCTGTTCGAGTTCAATCGCAAGAGTTTGCAGGCGCTCGATGCGACGCGCAGTGAGCACCAGCGCGCAGCCTTGCGCCGCGAGGGCACGCGCGAATGCGGCGCCGATGCCCGCTGAGGCGCCGGTGACCAGGACCCAGCGTGGAGAATCGATCATGGATCACCTCGACACGGCGTGATGGAAGGCGCGCATTGTGCGCGTTGCGCGCGCCTCCGCACGCTGGCTATTCTGCCTGCGTGGAACACAGGCCGGGGAAGCTCATGCACCGCAAGCTCGTTGCCGCGAACTGGAAGATGCACGGATCGAACGCGCTGACCGCGACGCTGCTCGGTGCGCTGGACGCGCAACCGCCAGCGTGCGAAGTGGCGGTGTTTCCGCCGTTCCCGTATCTGGCGCGGGCGGTGCATCTGGCGCGTGGCGCAGTCGGTATTGGCGCGCAGGATCTCAGCGCGCACGCGCAGGGCGCCTACACCGGCGAGGTGTCTGGCGCCATGCTGTACGAGATCGGCGCGCGCTGGGTGCTGGTTGGGCATTCGGAGCGCCGCCAGTATCACCACGAGAACGATGCACTGATCGCGGCCAAGCTGCAACGCGCCATGGAGTGCGGACTGACCCCGGTGCTGTGCGTGGGCGAGACGCTGGACGAGCGCGAGCGTGGCATCACCGAAAGCGTGATCGCCACGCAGATGCAGGCGCCGCTGCATCTGCTGGGCGAGCGTTTTGCCGGCGTCGTGATGGCCTATGAACCGGTGTGGGCGATCGGCACCGGGCGCACCGCCAGCGCGGCCCAGGCACAGGCCGTGCACGCTTTCATGCGTAGCCAACTCGCCGCGCGCGATGCTAAACTCTCACGGCTGATCCGGCTGCTTTACGGCGGTAGCGTCAAGGCCGCCAATGCGCCGGAACTGTTCGCCCAACCCGATATCGATGGCGGGTTGGTGGGTGGCGCCTCGCTGCTGGCCGAGGAATTCCTCGCGATCTGCGCGGCGGCACACTGATCCGCTCCGGTTCAAGACATACGCATGTTCACCATCTTCTCCATTCTTTACGTGCTGATCGCCGCAAGCATGATCGTGCTGATCCTGCTGCAGCGCGGTGATGGCGCCAACGCCGGCGCCGGTTTTGGTGGTGGCGCGTCGGGCACCGTGTTCGGCGCGCGCGGCTCGTCCAGTTTTCTGTCGCGCGCCACAGCCGTGCTGGCGGCGCTGTTTTTCGCGGTCAGTCTCGGCATGGCCATTTATCTCAGTCGTGCCGGTACGCCACAAGCCGGCACGCAGCAAGGCTTGGGCGTGATGGCCGGTGCCGCACCTGCCACAGCCACCAAGAAGGCGACGACGCAGCCAGTGCAGAGGGCGGTTCCCGCCGTGCCGACGGCGCCGGTTTCCGCTCCTGCCGCACCTGCGTCGAAGCCGGAAGCCGCAGGCGGCAAGTAACGGCAGAGTTCGATCCACAATCACAGGCCCAGGTGGCGGAATTGGTAGACGCACTACCTTGAGGTGGTAGCGACGCAAGTCGTAGGGGTTCGAGTCCCCTCTTGGGCACCACACTGTCACTCACTGCGCTGCGCCCGACAGGGCCGCATAGCGCCAGATGCGGAGGGCGTTCGAGCCGTGCTACTCGATCAATATTGGCCGATTTTATTGTTCATGGTCGTTGCTGCGGGACTGGGCCTGGCCCTGCTGACCATTGGCCTGCTGGTTGCGCCCAGGAGTCCAGCAGCCGAGAAGCTCGCGCCCTACGAGTGCGGCTTCGAGGCGTTCGAGGACGCGCGCATGAAGTTCGATGTGCGCTACTACCTGCTTGCCATCCTGTTCATCATCTTCGATCTGGAAATCGCCTTCCTGTTTCCATGGGCGGTGGTGTTCGACCGCATCGGTCTGATCGCACTGATCGAAATGGCCTTGTTCATTGGCTTGCTGGTGGTCGGCTTCATCTACATCTGGAAGAAGGGGGCGCTGGAATGGGAATGATCCAGAGCTTCGAGCGGGTGATGCACAACCCGGAGCCGCTGAACCTGGTCGACGACATTCTGCGACCGACGCCGGATAACCCGGTGCTGCAGCGTGGGTTCGCCACCACCAGCATCGACGCGCTGATGAACTGGGCGCGCACCGGTTCGATGTGGCCGATGACATTTGGCTTGGCCTGCTGCGCGGTGGAGATGATGCACGCCGGCGCGGCGCGTCTGGATCTGGATCGCTACGGCGTGGTGTTTCGCCCCAGCCCGCGCCAGTCCGATGTGATGATCGTGGCCGGCACCCTGGTCAACAAAATGGCGCCGGCGCTGCGCAAGGTCTACGACCAGATGCCCGATCCCAAATGGGTGATCTCGATGGGCTCCTGCGCCAACGGCGGCGGCTACTACCACTACTCCTACTCGGTGGTACGCGGTTGTGATCGCATCGTGCCGGTGGACATCTACGTGCCAGGTTGCCCGCCCACGGCCGAAGCGCTGATCCACGGCATTCTGCAATTGCAGCAGAAAATCCGCCGCACCAGCACCATCGCGCGCTGAGGCCCATGGCATGAACGCAACCGTCTCCCTTGCCCAACTTCTGCAAGAACGCTTCGGCGCGCAAGTCCAGTCCTGCATCGAGCGCTTTGGCGAGACCACCATCGAGGTGGCGCCGAGCGATCTGCTGGCGCTGGCGCGCGCGCTGCGCGACGAGGATGTTTTCGGCTTCGAGGAACTGATCGATGTCTGTGGCGTCGATTACCTCGGCTACGGCCAGTCGGAGTGGGAAAACTCCGGGCAGGTTACCGGCACGGGCTATTCGCGTGGCGTCGAGGGTTCCTCCGGTCCGGGGCGCTTCGATTGGGATGGCCGCCCGCGCGAGGTGGACATGCCACGCCGCTTCGCCGCCGTGTTGCATGTGCTCTCGCTGCGCCACAACCGGCGCCTGCGCGTGCGCGTGTTCTGTCCGGAGCAGGGTCTGCCGGCGGTGCCCTCGGTCACCGCGATCTGGCCCGCGGCCAACTGGTTCGAGCGCGAGGCCTTCGATTTGTTCGGCATCGTGTTCGAAGGCCATCCGGACCTGCGCCGCATCCTCACCGATTACGGTTTCGTCGGTCACGCCTTCCGCAAGGATTTTCCGCTGATCGGCAATGTCGAAGTGCGCTACGACCCCGAACAACGACGCGTGATCTACCAGCCGGTCAGCATCGAACCGCGCGTGCTGGTGCCGCGCGTGGTGCGCGAGGACGCGCGCTATGCGCAGGGCGCGGCCGAAACCGCCGATCACTGGCGCCAGAACTGAGCAGCCCATGGAAGAGATCCGCAACTACACGATGAACTTCGGGCCGCAGCATCCCGCCGCGCACGGTGTGCTGCGTCTGATCCTGGAGATGGACGGCGAGGTGGTGATGCGCGCCGACCCGCATATCGGCCTGCTGCACCGGGGCACCGAGAAGCTGGCCGAATCCAAGCCGTTCAACCAGTCGATCGGCTACATGGATCGCCTGGATTACGTGTCGATGATGTGCAACGAGCACGCCTACGTGCGCGCCGTGGAAAAGCTCGTCGGCATCGAGGCGCCGCAGCGCGCGCAGTACATCCGCACGCTGTTCGATGAAATCACCCGCATCCTCAATCATCTGATGTGGATCGGCTCGAACGCGCTGGATCTGGGCGCCATGGCGGTATTTCTGTACGCCTTCCGCGAGCGCGAAGAACTGATGGATTGCTACGAGGGCGTCAGCGGCGCGCGCATGCACGCGACGTATTACCGCCCCGGCGGCGTGTATCGCGATCTGCCCGAGTGCATGCCGAACTACCACGAATCACCGTGGCACAAGGGCGCTGATCTCAAGCGCCTGAACCAGTGGCGGCAGGGCTCGATGCTGGATTTCCTCGATGCCTTCAGCGAGGACTTTCCGCGCAAGGTCGACGAGTACGAGGAGCTGCTCACCAACAACCGCATCTGGAAGCAGCGCACCGTTGGCATCGGCGTGGTCGGCCCCGAGCAGGCGCGCGCTTGGGGCATGAGCGGCCCGATGCTGCGTGGCTCGGGCATCGCCTGGGATCTGCGCAAGAAGCAGCCCTACGCGGCCTATGCCGATGTCGATTTCGACATCCCGGTGGGCGCCAACGGCGACTGCTACGACCGTTATCTGGTGCGCGTGGCCGAAATGCGCCAGTCCAATCGCATCATCCGGCAGTGCGTGGAATGGCTGCGCCGCAATCCCGGCCCGGTGATGCTGGAAAGCCACAAGATCATCCCGCCGCACCGCGCGGACATGAAAGAGGACATGGAAGCGCTGATCCACCACTTCAAGCTGTTCACCGAGGGCTACAGCGTGCCCGAGGGCGAGGTGTACAGCGCGGTGGAAGCGCCCAAGGGCGAATTCGGCGTGTACATGATCTCGGACGGCGCCAACAAGCCATTTCGCGTCAAGCTGCGCGCCCCGGGTTTCGTGCACCTGTCGTCGATGGACGAGATCGTGCGCGGACACATGCTGGCCGACGTGGTGGCGATGATCGGCACCTACGACGTGGTATTCGGCGAAATCGACCGCTGATCTGGAAACGAACGATGCGAGCGACAGGCAATTTCGAGCAGGTCAAGGACGTCGATCCCGAGGTCGTCCTCAGCGCGGATACGCGCCAACACATCGAGCATTGGCTGGCCAGGTTTCCACCGGATCGGCGGCGCTCGGCCACGCTGCAGGGGCTGATGGCGGCGCAGGAGCAGAACGGCGGTCATCTGACCGACCTGCTGATCGCGGCGGTGGCTAAATATCTCGGTATCCCGCCGGTGTGGGCCTACGAGGTCGCCAGCTTTTATTCGATGTTCGCGCTGGAGCCGGTGGGCCGCAACAACGTGGCCGTCTGCACCAATATTTCCTGCTGGCTCAATGGCGCCGAGGACTTGCTGCGCCATTGCGAGCAGAAACTGGGCATCAGGGCCGGCGAGAGCACCCGCGACGGCCGCATCTTCCTCAAGCGCGAGGAAGAGTGCCTGGCCGCCTGCGCCGGCGCGCCGATGATGGTAGTCAACGGTCATTACCACGAGCATCTGGACATCGTGAAGATGGATCAGATTCTCGATGCACTGAAATGAGGGGCGGTTTGCAATACCGCTCCGGCGCAGGGAGATGCCGCCGCGACGAGCATGCAAGTGCCTGTCGCGACAAAGGTGGTGCGGCTTTGCTGCGCCCGTTTGGATGCAAACCGCGGCAGGATGCCCGGTTTTGCAAACTGATCTGAGGTTGCACATGGCAGTCGGTCCCGCCCCGCAGGAACATCAGGTCGTATTCACGACCCTGCATCTCGATACGCCGTGGTCGCTGGAGAGCTACCAGAAAACCGGTGGCTATCAGGCCTGGAAAAAAATCCTGGCCGAGAAAACCGACCCCGCGGCGATCATCGACGAGGTGAAAAAATCGGGTTTGCGTGGTCGTGGCGGCGCGGGTTTCCCGACCGGGCTGAAATGGTCGTTCATGCCCAAGAGCGCCATGCAGAAGTACATCCTGTGCAACTCGGACGAGTCCGAGCCAGGCACGTGCAAGGACCGCGACATCCTGCGCTACAACCCGCACGCGGTGATCGAGGGCATGGCTATCGCCTGCTACGCCACCGGTTCGACGGTGGGCTACAACTACCTGCGCGGCGAGTTTCACCACGAGCCATTCGAACACTTCGAGCAGGCGCTGCGCGATGCCTATGCGGCGGGATTGCTGGGCAAGAACATCCTCGGTTCGGGCGTGGATGTGGACATCCATACCGCGCTCGGCGCCGGCGCCTACATCTGCGGCGAGGAAACCGCGCTGATGGAATCGCTGGAGGGCAAGAAAGGCCAGCCACGCTTCAAGCCGCCGTTCCCGGCCAACTATGGTCTGTTCGGCAAGCCGACCACGATCAACAACACTGAGACTTACGCCTCGGTGCCGGCGATCATGCGCCAGGGCGGCGAGTGGTTTCTCAATCTTGGCAAGCCCAACAACGGCGGACCGAAAGTGTTCTCGGTGTCGGGTCACGTCAACCAGCCGGGCAACTTCGAAGTCCGGCTGGGCACGCCGTTCAAGGATCTGCTGGCCATGGCCGGCGGTGTGCGCGGCGGGCGCAAGCTCAAGGCGGTGATCCCCGGGGGATCGTCCATGCCGGTGCTGCCCGGTGACACGATGCTGGACCTGACCATGGATTACGACGCCATCCAGAAAGCCGGCTCGGGTCTGGGCTCGGGCGCGGTCATCGTCATGGACGAGACCACCTGCATGGTGCGCGCCTGTCAACGCATCAGCCGCTTCTACTACGCCGAATCCTGCGGTCAGTGCACTCCGTGCCGCGAGGGCACCGGCTGGATGTACCGCATGCTCACGCGCATCGTCGAGGGCAAGGGCACGGTGGATGACCTGCATCGCCTCAAGGCGGTCGCCGGCCAGATCGAGGGTCACACCATCTGCGCTTTCGGCGAGGCCGCGGCGTGGCCCGTGCAGGGTTTTCTGCGCCACTACTGGCACGAGTTCGAGTACTACGTCGAGCACGGCCGCTCGCTGGTCGACACCAATCTGGGGGTGGCGGCATGAGTCTCGCCAACGGCGGAGCAGTCCGCAAAGAGCGCCAAGAACGCGAACTGAATTCTTATCCGGTTGGGCTTTGCGGCCTTCGCGTGCTTCGCGGACCCGGGTTTTTTGGAGCATTCCAGTGAGCGCTCAACCCATTGCCGGCAGCGCGCCCGATCACGTCAATATCGAGATCGATGGCCGCGCCCTGCAGGTACCCAAGGGCAGCATGATCATCCATGCCGCGGACAAGGTCGGCATTTCCATTCCGCGTTTTTGCTATCACCGCAAGTTGCCGATCGCTGCCAATTGCCGCCAGTGTCTGGTCGAGGTGGAGATGGGCGGCAAGCCCATCCCCAAGCCGCAGCCGGCTTGCGCCACGCCGGTGGCCGAGGGCATGAAGGTGCACACGCGCTCGGAAAAGGCGCTGCACTGGCAGCGCGATGTGATGGAGTTCCTGCTGATCAACCATCCACTGGACTGCCCGATCTGCGATCAGGGCGGCGAGTGCGAACTGCAGGACGTATCGCTGGGTTACGGGCGCTCGGTATCGCGCTACAACGAGCGCAAGCGCGTGGTCGCCGATGAAAACCTCGGTCCGCTGGTGGCCACCGAGATGACGCGCTGCATCCAGTGCACGCGCTGCGTGCGTTTCATGAGCGAGATCGCCGGCACCTACGAGCTGGGCGGCATGTCGCGCGGCGAGCATCTGGAAATCGGCACTTACATCGGCAAGAGCATCGACAGCGAGTTGTCGGGCAATATCATCGACGTGTGCCCGGTCGGCGCGCTGACCGACAAGGTGTACCGCTTCCAGGCGCGCGCCTGGGAGCTGATCGCGCGCGCCTCCGTCGGCTATCACGACGCGTTGGGCTCCAACCTGTGGCTGCATGCGCGCCGCGGTGAGGTGCTGCGCGCGGTGCCGCGCGACAATGAAGCCATCAACGAATGCTGGCTGTCCGATCGCGACCGTTATAGCCATCAGGGCCTGTACGCCGGGGATCGTGCGCAGCGGCCACTGGTCAAGCGCGACGGCGCGTGGATCGAAACCGATTGGGACGATGCGCTGGACATGGTTACCGAGCGTCTGCGCGCCGTCTCTGGCAGCGACATCGGTGTGCTGGTGCAGCCGGCGACCTCCTGCGAGGAAGGCGCGCTGCTGGCGCGTCTGGCCCAAGGCCTCGGTTGTGCCAACCTCGATCACCGTCTGCGCACGCTGGATTTCGCCGATGCACCGGTGGCGCAGCCCTGGGCGCGCTGCGTGGAAGCGATGCAAAGCGTGGATGCTGCGCTGCTGATCGACTGCGACCTGCGCAGCGAGCTGCCGCTGGTCAACCATCGTCTGCGCGAAGCGGTCAAGCGTGGTGCGAAAGTATTCGCCGTCGCCACACAACGCCACGACACGCATTTTGCGCTAGGCGAGCAATTCATCGCCGCGCCGCGTGCGCTACCGCCTGCATTGGCACAGCTCGCGCGCGCAGTGTCCGAATTGGAAGGCGCACCCGCCGTGCCCGAAGCGTTGCGCGCGTTGCTGGCCGAAGCCAGCGTCAGCGAGCCGATGCGCGCAGCCGCACAGGCGTTGCGCAAAGCCAGCGCGGGCACCGTGTTGCTCGGCTTGCTGGCGCGGCGGCATGCGCAGGCATCGTGGCTGCGCGCGCTGGCGCAGTACATCGCGTTGGCCACCGGTGCGGCGTTCAACGCGGTGCCGGATGGCGCCAACGCGCTGGGTCTGGCGTGCGTCGGCGTGCTGCCGGGGCCGGGCGGCATGGCGCTGGATGCGATGCTGGCGCAACCGCGCAAGCTCTACGTGCTGTATGGCGCCGAGGCGCCCGAGGATTTCGCCGATGGCAGCAAGGCGCTGGCCGCGCTGCGCACCGCCGATCGCGTGATCGCATTCTCGGCTTATGCCAGCGAGCGCCTGCGCGAGCTGGCCGATGTGATCCTGCCGATCGGGCTCACGCCGGAAATCGACGCGACGCTGATCAACCTCGAAGGCACGCCGCAGCCGTTCGCGGCGGGCGCCAAGCTGCCGGGCGAGGCGCGTGCCGGCTGGAAGGCGCTGCGCGCGTTGGGTGGTCTGTTGGGGCTGCCCGGCTTCGAGTTCACCGAACTGGCCGAACTGCGCGCCGAACTGGCGCCGCTGCTGGCGCGGAACGCTGCGCCGGGCGCGGATTTGGCGTCGGCATCTGCAAGCGTTTCCACCGGGACACTGCAGCGCATCGCTGGCGTGCCGATTTATCGCGGCGATGCGGTATTGCGCCGTGCCGTCGCGTTGCAGGAGCACCCGCTGACCCACCCGGCGCAGGCTGCGCTCAATCCCGAGGACGCGCTGGCGCTGGGTGTGCACGGTGGCGCGCAGATCAGTGTCGAGGGCATCAGCTTGCCGGTGGTCATTGATGCCGCCATCGCGCGCGGTGCGGTACGCATCGATGCGACCTATCCAGAAACCGACGCGTTGCCGCCTCACGGCGCCGCGCTGCACATCACGAAGGCTTGAGCATGGTTGCCGATCTGCTGCTGGTGCTGTGGACGCTGATCAAGATCCTGGCCATTGTGCTCCCGCTGGTCATCGCCGTGGCGATGTTCGTGTACTGGGAGCGCAAGGTGCTGGGCTGGATGCACGTGCGCATGGGGCCGAACCAGGTTGGTCCGCTGGGCCTGCTGCAGGCTTTCGCCGACGTGGTCAAGCTGCTGCTCAAGGAAATCGTCGTTCCGACCAACGCCAGTCGCTTCCTGTTTTTCCTGGCGCCGATGTTGGCACTGGTGCCGGCCCTGGCGGCCTGGGCGGTGATTCCGTTTGGCGACGGCGTAGTGCTGTCCAACGCCAACGCGGGCATTTTGTATTTGCTGGCGATGACCTCGCTGGGCGTTTACGGAATCATCATCGCTGGCTGGGCTTCCAACTCGCGTTACGCGCTGCTGGGTGCGATGCGTTCGGCTGCGCAGGTGGTGTCGTACGAGTTGGCCATGGGCCTGGCGCTGGTGTGCGTGCTGGTGCTGGCCGGCAGCCTGAACTTGAGCGACATCGTGCGTGCGCAGCAGGGCGGGCTGCTGCACTGGTTCTGGTTGCCGCTGCTGCCGATGGTGGTGGTGTACTTCGTGTCTGGCGTGGCCGAGACCAATCGCGCGCCGTTCGACGTGGCCGAGGGCGAGAGCGAGATCGTCGCCGGCTTCCACGTGGAATACTCCGGCGCGGCGTTCGCGCTGTTCTTCCTCGCCGAATACGCCAACATGATCCTGGTGTCGTTCCTGACGCCGATCTTTTTCTTCGGCGGCTGGATGAGCCCGTTCCCGGCCAGTTGGGGCGTGATCGGTGACGGCAGTTTCTTCTGGCTGCTGGCCAAGGCGTTCCTGGTTAGTTTCATGTTCCTGTGGTTCCGCGCCAGTTTTCCGCGCTACCGCTACGACCAGATCATGCGCCTGGGCTGGAAGGTGTTCATCCCGATCGCGCTGTTGTGGGTGCTGGTGGCGGGTTGCCTGAAGTATTTTCATATCGTCACGCCCGGGGCCTGAGCCATGAGCCGCGTCACGCGTTATCTGAAGAGCCTGCTGCTGCTGGAATTGTTCCAGGGGCTGGGGGTGACCATGGGCTACCTGTTCAAGCCCAAGTACACCATGCGCTACCCGATGGAGCACATTCCCAAGTCGAACCGGTTTCGCGGGCTGCACGCGTTGCGTCGGTATCCGAATGGCGAGGAGCGTTGCATTGCCTGCAAGCTGTGCGAGGCGGTGTGCCCGGCCTTGGCGATCACCATCGACTCGGCGCCGCGCGCTGACGGCCAGCGCCGCACCACGCGCTATGACATCGATTTGTTCAAATGCATCTTCTGCGGCTTCTGCGAAGAGAGCTGCCCGGTGGACTCGATCGTCGAGACGCATATCCACGAGTATCACTTCGAGCATCGCGGCGAGAGCATCGTCAACAAGACGCAGTTGCTGGCCATCGGCGACCGTTTCGAAACCGACATCGCTGCGGCGCGCGCGCAAGACGCCGCTTTCCGCTGAGCGCCGAGGACACTGCCATGACCATTCAACTTCTGGCGTTCTATTTCTTTGCCTTTTTCGCCGTGCTCGGCGCGCTGCTGGTGATCAGCTTGCGCAACCCGGTGCATGCGGTGCTCAGCCTGGTGATGACGTTTTTCAGCGTCGCCTGCATCTGGATGCTGCTCGATGCCGAATTCCTGGCGCTGGCGCTGATCGTGGTGTACGTGGGCGCGGTGATGGTCCTGTTCCTGTTCGTGGTGATGATGCTGGACATCAAGGTCGCCGCGGCGCGCGAGGGCTTTATCCGCTATCTGCCGGTAGGTATCGGCGTGGCGCTGATCATGCTGGCCGAGATGATCGCGCTGATCGGCGTGCGCGCCATGCAGGTCGCGCCGCCACCGAATCCGGCGACCATGCGCGGCGAATCCAATGTCGCATGGATCGGACAGGCGCTATATACCCAGTACCTGCTGCCGTTCGAGGTGGCTGCGCTGATCCTCACCGTCGGCATCGTCGCGGCCGTGGCGCTGACCTTGCGCCAGCGCACCGGCGTGCGCCACCAAAGCGCATCGCAACAGGTGGCGGCGGTGGCGCGCGACCGCGTGCGTCTGGTCAGCATGCCTGCGGAACGCGGCGATGATGGAGCGAAATCATGATCACGCTGGCGCACTACATCGTGCTGGGCGCGGTGCTGTTCTGCATCGCCGTGGCCGGCATTTTCATCAACCGCAAGAACGTGATCGTGTTGCTGATGGCGATCGAACTCATGCTGCTTGCGGTCAACATCAATTTCATCGCCTTCTCGCGTTTCCTGGGTGATGTCTCGGGGCAGGTGTTCGTGTTCTTCATACTCACGGTGGCGGCGGCCGAGGCGGCGATTGGTCTGGCCATCCTGACCCTGCTGTTCCGCAACCGGCGCACGATCAACGTGGCCGAATTCGATGATTTGCGTGGCTGAGGACGCTTCATGATTTCCACTTCCATCCTGCTCGCCATCGTTCTCGCGCCGTTGATCGGCGCGCTGTTGGCGGGCTTGCTGCGCAAGCAGATCGGGCGCGTCGGCGCGCACAGCGTCACCATCCTGGGTGTGGGCATCGCCTGCGGTTTGTCGATCTGGGTGTTCTGGCAACTGGTGTGGGGCGGGGCCGCGACCTACAACCAGAATGTCTACACCTGGTTCCAGGTTGGCGGCATCGCTGCACACGTCGGATTCCTCATCGACCGGCTCAGTGCGCTGATGATGGTGGTGGTCAGTTTCGTGTCGCTGATGGTGCACATCTACACCGTCGGCTACATGGCCGAAGATGATGGGTATCAGCGCTTCTTCAGCTACATCGCGCTGTTCACTTTCTTCATGCTGATGCTGGTGATGAGCAACAACTTCCTGCAGTTGTTTTTCGGCTGGGAAGGCGTGGGTCTGGTGTCGTATCTGCTGATCGGGTTCTGGTACAAGAAACCCAGCGCCTCGTTCGCGGGCATGAAAGCCTTCATCGTCAATCGCGTCGGCGACCTGGGTTTCGTGCTGGGCATCGCCGCGGTGTTGTATTTCCTTGGTTCGCTGGGCTACAGCCAGGTGTTCGCGCACGCACCGAGCCTGGTTGGGCGCAGTATCGAGATCATCCCCGGACACTCGTGGTCGGCGGCGACGCTGATCTGCATCCTGTTGTTCATCGGTGCCATGGGCAAGTCGGCGCAGGTGCCACTGCACGTGTGGCTGCCGGATTCGATGGAAGGCCCGACGCCGATCTCGGCGCTGATCCATGCCGCGACCATGGTCACTGCCGGCGTGTTCATGGTGGCGCGCATGTCGCCGCTGTTCGAGCTCTCGACCACGGCGCTGAGCATGGTGCTGGTGATCGGCGCGACCGGCGCCTTTTTCCTCGGGCTGATCGGCATCACGCAGTGGGACATCAAACGCGTGATCGCCTATTCGACGCTCTCGCAACTGGGCTACATGATGGCTGCGCTGGGCGCATCGGCTTATGCGGCGGGTATTTTTCATCTGATGACGCATGCGTTTTTCAAGGCACTGCTGTTCCTCGGTGCCGGCTCGGTGATCATGGCTATGCACCACGAGCAGGACATGCGCTACATGGGCGGACTGCGCCGCTACATGCCGATCACTTATTTCACCATGTGGGTGGGCGCGCTGGCGCTGTGTGGCATCCCGCCGTTCTCGGGGTTTTATTCGAAAGACGCGATCATCGATGCGGTCGGCGCGTCGCACATCTGGGGGTCGAGCTACGCCTACTGGTGCGTGCTGCTGGGCGTTTTCGTCACCGCGACCTACACCTTCCGCATGATGTACCTGACCTTCCATGGCAAGGAGCGCTTCCACGTCGATCAGCATGCCGGACACGGTCACGATGCGCGCCATGAGCGCGGCGTGTTGGCGCACACGCCGCATGAGTCGCCGTGGGTGGTGACTCTGCCACTGGTCTTGCTGGCGATTCCATCGCTGCTGGTGGGCATGTTCGCGGTGCAGCCGTTGCTGTACGGCAATTTCTTCGGCAGCGCCATCTTTGTCCTGCCGGCGCATAACGTGCTGGGCGAGATGGCCACGCATTTCCACGGCGTGCTGCCGCTAACCCTGCATGCGGTGTTCACCGCGCCGTTCTGGATTGCGATCGCCGGCATCGTGGGGAGCAGCTACGTCTATCTCTTCAACCCGGGGCTTGCGGACACCATCAAGCGCGCGTTGGGTCCGATCTACCGGGTCATCGACAACAAGTTCTACTTCGACGAGTTCTACGACGCGGTATTCACGCGCGGCAGCGTCGTTTTGGGTCGCACCTTGTGGAAGCGCGCCGATGACGGTGTCATCGACGGCGTGATCGTTAATGGCTCTGCTTCGCTGGTTGATCGCGTCGCCACGCGCGCGCGCGCGCTGCAGTCCGGTCTCCTCTACCACTACGCGTTCGCCATGATCCTCGGACTGATCCTGCTGCTGGCGGGGTTTGTGTTCGTGGGTCGCGCCTGAGCGCCGCTGCCGGGAATGTCTTGCTCATGACCCATTGGCCTTTCCTCAGCCTGCTGATCTGGATGTCGATCATCGGCGCCGTGCCCGTGTTGCTGGCTGGCGACCGGCGGCCGCGCCTGGCGCGCTGGCTGGCGCTGCTGGTCGCGCTGCTGACCCTGGCGATCAATCTGGCCATGCTACCGGGCTTCAACGACTCCACCGCGGCGATGCAGTTCACCGAGTCGCACATGTGGATCCGCGCGCTCGATGTGCATTACGCGCTGGGTGTGGATGGCATCGCCATGTCGTTGATCCTGCTGACCACGATTACCACGGTGCTGGTGATCATCGGCGCGTGGGAGGTGATCAAGACCCGTGTGCATCAGTACATGGCGGCCATGCTGGTACTGCAGGGTTTCATGATCGGCGTGTTCGCGGCCACTGATGCGCTGCTGTTCTATGTGTTCTTCGAAGCGCAGTTGATCCCGATGTTCATCATCATTGGCGTGTGGGGTGGTCCACGCCGCGTGTATGCCGCGCTGAAGTTCTTTTTGTACACGTTTCTCGGTTCGATCTTCATGCTGATCGGGCTGATTTATCTGTATTCCAAAGCCGGCACTTTCGACATCGCCGCGCTGCAAGCACTGCCGCTGGGCATGGATGCGCAGACGTGGTTGTTCTTTGCCTTCCTGCTGGCCTTCGCGGTGAAGATTCCGATGGTGCCGGTGCATACGTGGCTGCCGGATGCGCACGTCGAGGCACCGACCGGTGGCTCGGTGGTGCTGGCGGCGGTGATGCTGAAGATCGGCGCCTACGGGTTGATCCGCTTTGCGCTTCCGGTGACCCCGGATGCCGCCCAGCACTATGCCTGGCTGGTGGTTGGTTTGAGTTTGATCGCGGTGATCTACATCGGTTTCGTGGCGCTGGTGCAGGAGGACATGAAAAAGTTGGTGGCGTATTCGTCCATCGCGCATATGGGCTTCGTCACCCTTGGCCTGTTCATCGTGTTCATGCTGATTCGCAGCCAGCAGGGCGATGCCGCCGAGCTGGGCATGCAGGGCGCCATGGTGCAGATGATTTCGCACGGGTTCGTCTCGGGCGCCCTGTTCAGTTGCATCGGCGTGATGTACGACCGCCTGCACACCCGCCAGATCAAGGACTATGGCGGCTTGGCCAGGGTGATGCCGTGGTTCGCCGCGTTCATGGTGTTCTTCGCCATGGCCAACGTCGGCTTGCCGGGCACATCGGGTTTCGTCGGCGAATTCATGGTGATACTGGCCAGTTTCGCGGCCAATCCATGGTTGGCGCTGCTGGCTGCGTTCACCTTGGTGATTGGCGCCGGTTACACGTTGTGGCTGGTCAAGCGCGTGGTGTGGGGCGAGCCACCCAATGCCCATGTTGCCGCAATGCCCGATGTCAACGCGCGCGAGGCGCTGGTGATGGCGGTGTTCGCCGCGTTCGTTCTGGCGATCGGCATCTGGCCCGAGCCCTTGGTGCGCATGCTCGACGCGCCCGTTGGTCAACTCGTGCAGATGCTGGGCCACAGCAAGCTTTGAGGATGCCGTGCAATGAGCTGGAATGATGTCGTGACCCTGCTGCCGGAGCTGTATCTGACCGGCGCGATCTGCGTCCTGCTGCTGCTGGATGCCTTCTCCGGCGCGCGTCATCGCGGCGCCGTGCACTGGTTGTCGATGCTGGTGCTGGTCATCACCGCATTGCTGGTAGTGGCGGGGCACCAAGCGACTCCGGTCACGGCCTTCAATGGCATGTACATCAGCGACACGCTGGCCGAGATCCTCAAGCTGTTCGCGCTGCTGTCGGTGGCGCTGGTGTTCGTATACGGCGAGTCTTACCTGAGCGAGCGCAAGGTGGCCATCGGCGAGTTCCACACGCTGATGCTGTTCGGCCTGCTCGGCACCATGCTGCTGGTCTCGGCCGGCAATCTGGTGATGATCTATCTGGGCGTGGAGCTGGTCACGCTGTCCTCCTATGCACTGGTCGCGCTGGATCGCGATTCACCCAGGTCCACCGAAGCGGCGATGAAGTATTTCGTGCTCGGTGCGTTGGCGTCCGGTCTGCTGCTCTACGGCATGTCGATGCTGTACGGCGCCACTGGCACGCTCGATCTGGCTGGTATTGCCAGCACCCTGCCGCTCACGCCGCATCACGCCCTGGCGGTATTTGGCTTGGTATTCGTGATTACGGGGATCGCGTTCAAGTTCGGTGCGGCACCGTTCCACATGTGGCTGCCTGACGTCTACGAGGGCTCACCCACGCCTGTTACCGCGTTCGTCGCCTCGGCGCCCAAGCTGGCGGCAGTCGGTATGGCGTTGCGCCTGCTCGACCTGGGCATGATGCCGCTACTACCCTACTGGCAGGAGATGCTGGCGGTGCTGGCCGTGGCCTCGCTCATGATTGGCAGTCTGGTCGCCATCGTGCAAACCAACCTCAAGCGCATGCTGGCCTATTCGACCATCGGCCACATGGGTTTTCTGTTCCTCGGCCTGTCCGCGGGCACGGCCTTTGGCAATGCCGCCGCCGTGTTCTACGCGATCGCCTATGTGCTGATGTCCACCGCGGCCTTCGGCGTGATACTGGCGTTGTCTCGCGCTGGCTTCGAAGCGGACAAGATCGACGACCTGCGTGGTCTCAATCAGCGCTCTCCGTGGTTCGCCGGAATGATGGCGCTGGTCATGTTTTCATTCGGTGGCGTGCCGCCGCTATTTGGATTCTTCGCCAAGCTGCTCGTTCTGCAGGCGGCAATCGAGGCGCACATGCTGTGGTTGGCCATTGTCGGCGCGGTGGCCGCGATCATCAGCTTGTTTTACTACCTGCGCGTGGTCAAGGTGATGTATTTCGACAAACCCACCGATGACAGCACGTTGTCGGTCAGCAGCGATGCCGCGCTGCGCTGGGTACTGTCGCTGAATGCGTTGGCCCTGCTGGTGCTGGGCGTGCTCTGGGGTCCGCTGCTTGATTGGTGCCAGCGCGCTTTCGTGGGGTGAGGAGCCTAGCCCGGACCCTCGCGCAAAAACATCGAGCTGAGTACGCTTCGCGACTCGGTTGCGGGGTGGAGCAGTCTGGCAGCTCGCCGGGCGCTCCGGGACCGGATCGAGCAGCGGCTGGGCGATGCCGGCATCGACCGGGACGAGACGCCCCTGCCGCCCCTGCCGCCCCTGCCGCCCCTGCCGCCCCTGCCGGAGATCGAGCTGTGGAGCGGGGAAGGCGAAGCGAATGATGGCATCCACTTCGAAGGCCTAGAGCTCGTGGATCGCTCCCTGCGCGACGGCCATCGCCTGGTATCCGTCGAGGAGGAGGCCGTCTATCGTGCGGGCCTCGAACGACTCTCCTGCATCCGTTCCGGCAAGAAGGGATCGGCCATGCCGCGGCATGTGCTGGCGCTGTGCCATGGCATGAACTGGGTGCCGCCGGCGCTGGCGGCCGGATCGGCGACGGCCGCGGCCGTGATGCTTTGCCGGTGGTTGGAGGCGCTGCGCACCGGCAAGGCGGAGGAGTTCCGGTGGCTGGTCGGGAAATGGATCGACCAGAGCGAACGCGAGCGCGGCCGCATGACGCTGGTCGACGACCGCGAGATCGAGCGGGCCCGTCGCCTGGGGGATTCGGCAAGCGTGCGGATCGAGGTCGGTCGCAGCACGGTGGCGCAGCGGGATCTCGGCGGCGACACCAAGCCGGTGCCGCGCATGCGCATCAAGTGTGTGGATGATCAAGGCAAGCCCATCCCGCGCGACACCGTGGCGGTACGGTGGGTGATGACGTATGTGGCGGCGCGGTGGGGTTTGCAGGCGGAGTGGCTGCCTTGATCGCTGAGCCACGTTGGCGCGCGTGGAAGATTGACCAACACTGCGCGCTGCAAGCCGATCAGGAGGTGCTGTTGCAATCGCCGCAAGATTCAAGTCGTTGCGACCAGGTCAGCTGGTCAGCGCTCGACGCGCACAATCGCAGAAAAAATTGATCCATTCCAAACGCGTGGCAACACACGGAAGAGGATCGTGTTAAGCGAAAGCCGGCTGGTGACTAGGCTACTGGTTCTTGACGGTCTTCTTGGCCAGCATGGCGGCTCGGCTCTGGCAAGGAAACAAGGAAACAAGGAAAGCTTACCAGTCCTCGATCAGCCCCGCAGCAGGTTGCCTTGCGTCGATTGCGCAGCCTGCGTGGTCTGGGCAAGCCGCCTGATCTCGGGCCAGCTTCGCACCGGACCGTCGTAGGCCATGGCCTCGTTGGCGCGCTTCTTGCGCTCTCGCCGCCGGTTCCGAGGACGCCGATCAGCTGGTGCAGCGTCTCTCAGACGGTCAGGCGCGCGTCCATCGCGGGGTTCTAGTCCGCCAGTAATTCGGCGGGCTTGAGCAGGCGTACCCTGCCGCGCGGCGATCGCAGGGTGCCGGCCTCGGCCAAGCCGGCCGCGCTGGTGTTCTTGGTCTTGGACACGGTTTCGGCCCTGCCGTACTCACC
Organism: Metallibacterium sp.; assembly: GCF_054637675.1. Lineage (NCBI taxonomy): Bacteria > Pseudomonadati > Pseudomonadota > Gammaproteobacteria > Lysobacterales > Rhodanobacteraceae > Metallibacterium > Metallibacterium sp. The sequence continues at coordinate 7,417 of NZ_JBTSRB010000019.1, read as the reverse complement.
TTCATCCGAGACTTTTGGGCGAACCGTGCCAGTGCCTAGCGCGTATCGGCGTCGAAATCGCCCTCCTGCTCGACCGGGGTTTCGTCCAGGGTCTCGTTGATGAGCGCCAAGGCGGCGCGCGCGGATAGCGGTTGGCCCTCGACAGTGATCAGGGCAAGTCAATCGCGCTGATGGCCGCGTAGCGCACCGGGTGATGACCAAACCGGCGACACGACGAAATTGGGTGGACGGGCAGACTGGCGCGTAAGTCCACGGAGGTGTGGTCAGAATCCGACTGAGATCGACTGAACTTATCGACACCCTCCGCACTCCAACGCGACGTCCTCGCTGCGTGCCGTCGAAGGAGACATCACCCATGTCGCGCCTGTTCGCCTTACTGGCTTTGTGTCTCTTGATGGCATCCGTGGCTACGTATGCGGCGCCGTCGAAACTGGTTGCGAGTAACCCGGCCCCGGCACCGAAGGAGCGGTCGGTGAGTACGCAGCACAGCGTGACCATCGGTGGACGGACGATCCATTACACGTCGACCGCCGGAACCATCCTGCTCCGTGGAAAGGACAACCAGCCCATCGGCAGCATGTTCTATGTCGCCTATACCGAAGACGGCGTGCACAACCTCGCGAAACGGCCCGTGACCTTTCTGTACAACGGCGGCCCGGGGGCATCATCCAACTGGCTGACCATGAGTGGTCTTGGCCCGTATCGCGTCAAGCTGGTCAACGGTGCGGCGACTCCGCCGGCACCGTATTCAGTCGTCCCCAGCCATCAAAGCATCCTCAACGACACTGATCTGGTGTTCGTGGATGCCATGGGCACCGGGTTCAGCCATCTGGTCGGCAAAGGCACGGGCAAGATGTTCTGGGGTGTAGACCAGGATGTGCGTTCCTTTGGCCAGTTCATCGAGCGCTATCTCACGCAAAATGATCGCTGGAACTCGCCGCTGTTTCTTTACGGCGAGAGTTACGGCACCACCCGCTCCGCGGGCCTCGCCTTGTACCTCCAGAATCAGGGAATCGCGGTCAATGGCGTCATCCTGCAATCGTCGATCCTGAACTATTTCGACTGGGCACCCGGGTCGGATAACAAATACATCTTCACTCTGCCGACTTTCGCAGCGCTTGCCTGGTATCACAACAAGCTTCCCAACAAGCCCGCCAGCCTGCCGGCCTTCATACAGCAGGTGCGCGAGTTCGCAGACGGTCCCTACGCGCAGGCGCTGCGCCCGGGCAACCTGTTACCGAAAGTCCAGCTCGATGCCATGGCGCAGAAGTTGCACCAGTTGATTGGCTTGCCTGTGGGCTACCTCGAGCGTGCCAATCTGCGCGTGACCAGCTCCGAGTTCCGCAAGGAACTGATGCTGCCCGAGCGCGAACAACTCGGACGGTATGACGGGCGCTATGTGGGTGTGGACGGCAATGCCATCAGCGCCACGCCGGATTCCGATCCATCCAATCAGATCTCTCCGGCACTCAATCAGGGCTATCTGTGGTACGTCTTCCATGTGCTGAAGTGGAAAACGAACCGCGCCTACGTGGGGCTGAGTTACGACGCTAACAAGAAGTGGGACTGGCATCACCGGATGCCGGACAGCCACCGCAAGCAACCGTTACCGGATGTGGCCGCTGATCTGGCCGCCGCCATGCGCAAGAATCCTTACCTGCAAGTGCTGTCCGAGAACGGCTACTTCGATCTGGCGACGCCGTTCCACGCCACCGAGTTTGATCTCAGCCACGTGACATTGAGTCCGGCACTCCAGAGGCACATCCATTTCGCCTACTTTTACTCGGGTCACCCGATCTACATCAATCCGAATGCGCTCAAGGCCATGCACCAGGTCCTGGACAGGTTTTACAGCAACACTCTGAAAGCCGACGCGAAGGGCGCTGCGAACTGACGGTAAGCGGGACTCTGGTGACTGAAAAGTCGGCACGGCTTTGGCCAAGCGAATCACTTGACCTGGCTCGCGCCTGTCGACATCGACACGCAGCATTTCATGGGGGATCTCGTCTTGATCCGCCCGGATCGGTTGGTTATTTACACCGCCTGACGGTCCCCTCATTCTGATCCGCGAATCCGTGTGGAGGCTTGCCGGAGCATGACGAAATTTCCCAAGATTGAGGTTTGGGTACTGGCGATTGCCGCCAGCCTGGCGTTGACCTTGCCCTTGAGCGCCGTCGCGCGCGTGAACCCCGACCTCTATGCTGGTCTGAAGTGGCGTAACGTCGGGCCTTTTCATGGCGGCCGCGCGGCCGCGGTGACCGGCGTCATCGGCGAGCCTGGCGTGTACTACGTGGGCACGCCCGAGGGCGGCATCTGGAAAACCACGAGCGCCGGGGCCACCTGGTTTCCGATCTTCGACCCCATCAAGCAGGTCGACAGTATCGGCGCGATCGCCGTGGCCCCCTCCGATCCGGATGTCGTGTACGCGGGTACGGGCGATCCGACCGTGATCAACCCCTTTGTCGGCAGCCTGGGCGATGGTATGTGGAAATCCACCAACGCCGGCCGCACCTGGCGCCACATCGGCCTCGACGCAACCGTGATGATCGACAGCATCGTGGTCGATCCTCACAACGCCAACGTGGTTGTCGTATCGGCTCTTGGCAACGCCACACACCACGGGGGCGGTGTTTACCGGAGCACGAACGGCGGCAAGACCTGGACCTGGGTGCTCAAGCCCGCGCACGATCTCGGCACGCGCGAAGTCGTGTCCGACTGGGGCGATCCGCGCATCCTGCTGGCCGTCACCGCGGGCACGGGCGGTCCCTTCTTCAAGTTCCGGCATGGCCCGAAGGCCAAGCCCAAACCGCCGCTGCTGTTCAAATCCACCAATGACGGCCGCACCTGGACTGCGCTCAAGATTCCGCCCTTCCCCGGCCGCGTGAGCGTGGCGATCGCCGATCATGGCCGGCGCATCTACATTGTCGGCAACACACTCGATCACGGATCCGGCCTGTTCCGCTCCGACGACGGCGGCGCCACCTGGAAGCACATGGCCGCCGGCGACAAGCGCATCAGCAACGGCCAGGGCAACTACAGCTGCGGCGTGTTCGTCGATCCGCAGGATGCAAATATCCTGTACACCGTCAGCACGGCCATGTACCGCTCCACCAACGGCGGCGTCACTTTTCATGCCTTCAAGGGCGCCCCCGGCGGGGAGGATTACCACTCTCTGTGGATCGACCCGCAGAACGCTGCGCGCATGGAAGTCGCCTCCGACCAGGGTGCGAGCGTCACACTCGACGGCGGTCGCACCTGGAGCCTGTGGTACACCGAGCCCATCGCGCAGATCTACCATGTCGCCACCACGAGCCAATATCCCTATTGGATCGCCGGCGCGCAGCAGGATACGGGCGCGGTCATGATCCGCAGCCGCGGCAACTGGGGCCAGGTCAACTTCACCGACTGGAGCCCGGTGCCATCGTCCGAATTCGGCTACATCGCGCCTGATCCTCTGCACCCACACATCCTCTATGCGATTGGCTATGGTCCGGGCGGCGGCGGCGGCGGCCTGGTCAAACTCAACATGTTCACCGGCCAGTGGGAGAACATCGCGCCGAACTTCGGTGCGCGCGCCAAAGACTATCGGGCCAGCCGCAGCCTGCCGATGAAATTCGACACGGCCTTCGATCCCGGTGCCCTCTACGTCGCCTATCAGTGTCTGCTGGTTTCCCGCAATGGCGGCAATTCTTGGCAAGCCTTCAGCCCCGCCCTCACCACCGCCAAGGGCGCGCCGTCGGTGCCGTGTGGCACGCCGTTGCCCGCCGCGAAGAAAAAAGCGCACCGCCCCCGCAACCCCTTCAAACCCGCCGGACCTGTCATCGTCGACTTTTCACTCTCCAAGGTCAGGCCGGGCGTGGTCTGGACGGTGAGCAGCAACAACCAGATCTACAACACCATGGATGGCGGCAAGCGCTGGAGCAACGTAAGCAACATCACCGGTCTGCCGCCCCATGCCCACCTGCATACCATCGAAGCCGGCGATTCGGTCGATACCGCCTATGTCACCGCCCGCATCTCCGTCACCCACCGCCACAAGGCCGCGACTCAGGTTCACGGCAAAGCGCACAAGGCCACTCCGCCCGTCCATGAGGACACTGACCTGCCGCTGATCTGGCGCACCACCGACGGCGGCAAGACGTGGGTGAGCATCACCCGCGATCTGCCCCGCAACCAGCGTAGTGGCAGCTGGGTGAATGTGCTGCGCGCCGATCCGAAGCAACCCGGTCTCCTGTTCGTCGGCACGGAGACGACCGTCTACGTCAGCTTTGACAATGGCAATCACTGGCAGTCGTTGCGGCAGAACCTGCCCAGTACCGCCGTCACCGATCTCCTCGTTCACACCCAGTACCACATGAACGACCTGGTCATCAGCACCTTCGGCCGTGGCTTCTGGGTGCTTGACGACTTCACACCGCTGCGCTCGATTGCCGCCCATGCCCGGGCCATCGCCGCCTCGCCGGCGTACCTGTTCCCGCCCGAAACGGCCATTCGCGCCCGCGAGAACAGCAATTGGGATCAGCCGTTCTCCATCGAAGTGCCACATGCCCCCAACCCGCCCTACGGGGTGATCGTGGATTATGACCTGCGGCAGAAGCCCAACGGACCGGTCAAGCTCCAAATCTTCGATGCCCGCGGCAACCTGGTGCGTACCTTGACGAGCACGCTGCCGCCGCCCATCAAGGGCCAGGCCTATCCCCGCTACTGGCTGGCCTCGCCCCAGGCACGCGCCCTACCTACCCGTGTTGGTCTGAATCGCTATGCCTGGAATCTGCGTTATGGCCCGCCGCCAGCCTTTCGGCACGACCTTGAAAACCAGATGAACGTCGTGGCCGGCGTCACCACCCCGGGCCCGCATGGTCCGCAGGTGATGCCCGGTGTCTACACGCTCAAGCTCACCGTGGACGGGCACGTCTACACCCGCCATGTCACCGTCATGAACGATCCGCGCGTCGGGCAGAGCCGCGTCCTGCTGGCCGCGCTGCGCGCCCAGAACCGCATGAACAGGCGCGCCTACCGGGGTATGCAGTGCAGCTACCAAGGCTACCAGGCGGTAAACGCCGTGGAGGCTCAGGTGACGGCGCTCATGCGCGCGCACCTGAGCAAGCCACTCGCCACGCAGGCCAAGGCGCTGGAGGCCCATCTGAGCACGATTGGCGGGAAGAAGTCATCGGGCGGCTTTCTCGCCAGGCTCCTGCACCCGCAGCCGCGACCGAAGCCTGGCGCGCTGCGCTCCTTCGTCGCCGAGAACAATGCCTACAACCGTCTGGTCAGCCTCATGCAGGTGGGCATGGACATGCGGCCGACACCGGTCCAGCTCGCCACGCTCAACGCCGACTGTCGTCACTACGACCACACGGTCGCCAGCTGGAAGAGCCTGCAGACGGGCGAACTCGCCGCGTTCAACACCGCACTGGCTGCAAACCACCTGCGCAAGCTGCGGCTCGCGCCGGTCAGGCTCGCCGCGCCATCCTGCGGCTTCGTGATTGACTCGCGCTGAGAGTGGCCCCGCGCGAGCGTCACGCCGGTGCCGTCCGCGCGGAAACGCCGGCGGATTCCTGCGCACGTGGGCGCGTGGCCGGTATCCGCACGGCGCCCGGGCGGGCCCACTCCCTCCGGGCGCATGGTCAGTTCAGACCGCCATCCATGTTGGCGCTCGTTGAAAACGGACTCGCTGATCAACTTTTGGCGAGCGCCAAGAATCCTGGTCTGCAGGCGCTCAATCTCACGCCGCATGACTTTCATGGCGAATGGAACTATGCGATTGCACCAAAACGGCGCGTGGCATAACTGCAGGCCATGGATCTCGCTGGTGCGCAGGCCGGTGAGGAAGCGCACGATCATGTAGGGCCGGTAGTCCGCACCTGGCTACAACACGACCACCGACAACATCGAAGCGCTGTGCCGATTCCTAGACTGCACACCTTGCGACTTGATCGAACTCGTGAAGGAGTGATGGGCTCAGCAGAACATCAGCAGATCAATCGGTGCGGACCAGGCTGACCGACGGTCACGCGCTGATCACATGAGTCCCCAGTTGGGCCCCCCGTGGGCCCCCCGTGGGCCCCAAGTTCACGCTGCGCTGTCGTCAGGGCAGGCCATCAAGCGATGGAACTGCGTGGTCTGTCTGTGCGGAGGACAATGTGCGAGCGCGTAAGTCTCTGGTGCTGCGACAGTTCTGCGATCACCTGTTGCAGTAGCAACGCGAGCTCGATAAACTCGCGGGCTCCGGTGCGGGGTGGAGCAGTCTGGCAGCTCGTCGCTCATAATCAGAACTGGGTAGTTGGATCCAGCTGGTGCTACTCGCAATAAATCGGCTTAAATCGTTGTATATAATAGAAATATCGAAGTCGTCGAAACGACTCTCTGGCGCGACCCGCAACGAACTACCCCGATTGACCTCGTTGGAATGAGATAGTACAAGTCTCATGATCCATGACCGTCGGGCGCTTCTTTGGCTGCTGGGCCCACCAGTATCAGGCTGCTCCTTGAGATCGCCCCTCCGCTGACGTCGGGAGGGCGGCCGTTGGTCGTGGGGCAGGTCCATCGTCTCCTGTCCCGGGAAGGCGAAGCGCGCTGGTCGAACGGACGCAGCAACGCGCTGCTGCTGGTGGCGCTCAGCTATCAGCTGGCGCGTCGGCTCCTCGAGGATCTGGCGCTGGCGCCGCAGCCGCTGGCACCCCGGCGGTTGCGCTGGAAGCTGCACCCCCGCTCCGAGCGGATCCCAGCCTCAGCGATCATCTGGACGGGTCTCGGGTCGGTGAAGGCCCAGCCGCTCCCCGCGACGCACGCGTTCATGGCCGAGCTCCCGGAGGCGCTGGTGCTGCAGGCACTCGCCTGGGCGCCGCCGGTGGTGGAGCCGGTCCGGCATGGAGCCTCCGCCGTCGTCGCCAATCACCAGACCGCGCTGCTCGCGCGGCAACGGCTGCCGGATCGGCGGATCCAGGTCTGGCGGATGCACTATGGGACGCCTCAGCAGCGCACGCTCCCCGAGATCTGCCAGGGCATGGTTCATGTGCTTGCGCCGATCTACGCGCAGCACCAGAGGCGCATCGCCGAGCTCGCGCCTGATGTTACTCAGGCATGCCTGCTGACCGGCTACAGCCGGGCCCAGTACTTCCGTCTCAAGGGTGGGAAGGATGGGAGCTAGCCCGCTGGAGGTGCTTGCGGCCCAGCTGGGACCGGACGTCAGTCGGGAGCGCCTGGTCGATGCGCTCTACGCGGTCCGCGCGCCGCGCAACCTCGTCGGCATCATCCCGGCCATGCGCCAGTTCAGGGACTGGCGTCTCACTGAAGCTGCCCCGTCATACCGGAGCCCAAGAAGCGATACTTTTCCCGCTACTTGGAGCTCACCATGCAATCGATTCCGCGTCGTATCTATACCGATGATTTCAAGGCCCAGGCGGTGTCCTTGTCC